>DMNL01000054.1 GCA_003452735.1 Spirochaetaceae bacterium | reverse complement strand
CAATAGTCTTCATCGCGGTCATTTCTTGCTTTTTCTTGCCTTTTTTGCCTACTTATGCAATAATGAATTATAAGGTGGCAATAGTAGAATTATCGGAGAGATTATGAAAGAACGAGCAGAGAGATTAAAGGTAATAAAAGCCATCATCAAAGAGAATAGAGTCGATTCGCAGGAAAAGCTGCTTCAGCTTTTGGAAGATCATGGCTATTCGGTGACACAGGCAACACTTTCCCGAGACTTGAAGTATTTAAAGGTAGGAAAGCTCTCGGACGGGCATTCCGGTTATTACTATTCCATCCCTTCAGAAGAAGAACGCCGCGAATCAGAGCGCCATTATATCCAGGATTTTTTGAGAGGTTATGTTTCGATCGATTGGAATCAGAGCCTAGTTGTTGTGCGGACCTTTTCAGGGCATTCGGATTCGGTTGCGCTTGCAATAGACAATATGGGTTTCGATGAAGTGATTGGCACGATATCCGGCAGAGATAATGTTGTTTTTATCGCGCTCAAGAAGGGTGTGAGCGGAGATGATTTTATCCGCTCGCTAAAGGCAAGAGTCCCAGAATTCGAGGAAGAATAATCGACGTTTATTTAATTCATAGCCACTTGACGATACTTAGATGGTCGCTAGGCGCCGCCTAGCAATTTTCATAATTTCATTTGCCTAATGTGTGTCTGAATTTGTATACTTAATAATGAAAAATCTCTTTTCAACCACAAAGGAAAAATACTATGAATTATGAACAATTTACTCTAAAAGCTCAGGAAGCGCTCCGCGATGCGGCTTCCATAGCTCAGAAGAATGATCACAGCTCTATAGAACCTGAACATCTTCTTTTGGCTCTGTTGGATCAGGAGGGCGGAGTAGTCTCTTCTATTTTGGAGAGGTTGGGAGTAGATCGGGCCAAGCTGGAACAAAGGCTCTCCGATTTACTAAAAACCCTACCAAAGGCCTATGGCGAAGCCACTCAGGTCTATTTTTCTCCAGCAATGCAGAAGGTCATAGCCAAAGCCGAGTCCGAATCCGAATCGATGAAGGACGAATTCGTTGCGAGCGAGCACCTTTTCTTAGCACTTTTGATCGTCGAGTCCAAGGCTGCATCTTTACTTAGATCGATAGGAGTTACTCACGAAGGAGTGCTCGCAGTTCTGAAGTCAATAAGAGGTTCGCAGACTGCTTCTGACGAAAATGCAGAAGAAAAGTACCAGGTTTTGGAAAAATATACCCGAGATCTAACCACCCTTGCTCGTGCAGGCAAGCTCGATCCTGTAATAGGTCGAGATGAAGAGATCCGCAGAGTAATGCAGGTACTTTCGAGAAGAACAAAGAATAATCCCGTGCTTATTGGAGAGCCAGGCGTAGGAAAAACAGCTATTGTCGAAGGCTTAGCGCAACGCATCATATCGGGCGATGTTCCAGACAGTCTAAAGGATAAAAAGGTCCTTGCACTCGATTTGGGAGCCATAGTGGCTGGAAGCAAATTTCGTGGTGAATTCGAGGAGAGGCTCAAGGCCGTCATAACCGAGATAACCAAATCTGAAGGCAAGATCATACTATTTATCGATGAACTGCATACTTTGGTCGGAGCCGGAGCGGCGGAAGGAGCCATGGATGCATCGAACCTATTAAAGCCAGCACTTGCACGCGGAGAACTCCGCGCAATAGGCGCGACTACTTTAGATGAGTATCGCAAGCATATCGAAAAAGATGCGGCGCTAGAGCGCAGGTTTCAGCCTATTTATTGTGCCCCTCCCAGCGTAGAGGATACAATTGCCATTTTGCGTGGCCTTAAGGAGCGCTATGAGGTCCACCATGGCGTTCGAATTCGTGACGATGCTCTTATTGCGGCAGCAGTTCTATCGGATCGCTATATTACCTCTCGATTTCTGCCCGATAAGGCCATAGATCTTGTCGACGAAGCAGCCTCGAGGCTCAAGATGGAGATAGAGAGCCAGCCGACCGAGCTCGATCAGATTCAGCGCAGATTGATTCAGCTTAGGATGGAGGCAGATGCTCTCAAAAAGGAGACGGATCCTGCTTCCATAGAAAGACGAAACAAACTCGAAAAAGAGATAGCCGAGCTCTCCGAAACACGCGATGAAATGACTGCTCGCTGGCAGCAAGAGAAGCGGTTGATCGAGGAAATTCGTCAACTTAAGCAGCAGATCGAAGAATACAAAATTCAAGTTGATCAACTTGTGCGTGAAGGTCAACTCGCCAAGGCATCTGAGATCAAATATGGCAAGCTCGTCGAGGCTCAGCAAAAGCTTGAGGAATTATCCAAGAAAGTCCAAGAAGAAGAAGGCAAACCAAGACTTCTGCGCGAAGAAGTCTCCGACGAGGACATAGCCAAGGTCGTATCTCTTTGGACAGGTATTCCTGTTTCCAAGATGCTTTCGAGCGAAATACAAAAATATGTCGAGCTGGAGAGCCAGTTAGGCAAGAGAGTAATCGGTCAAGAAAGAGCGCTGCAAGCCGTAGCGGATGCAATACGCCGCAATAGGGCAGGGCTTTCGGATCCGCGCCGACCTCTAGGTTCTTTTCTCTTTGTTGGACCAACCGGAGTTGGCAAGACAGAGCTTGCAAAAGCGCTGGCCGAATTCCTTTTCAATGATGAGCG
>DMNL01000003.1 GCA_003452735.1 Spirochaetaceae bacterium | reverse complement strand
ACCAATATTTGTCCGAATTCGACCAAAGAGTAAGGTTTATAGAAGTCGACGAAAAAACTGTCTTACCTGTAAAGGGAGGTCTTTGGTTTGGATTCTTGCGTACGAAGCATTCGGTTCCTACCTTTTCACTTATAGTTGGCAAAGCAGGGCATGAGAATGAGCTTCCTTCTTGTTGCGATTACCTTGAGAAAGCGCTATTTATATATAGCTCAGATACTTCTATGTTCGATGGTATATATAAGCTATTAAACTCAAGCGCAAAGCTTATCCTCTGTGACACGAATGGTGAAGAGGAAAATGGCGTTCATATGAGTCCGAGAGAACTTATGGCAGCAAAGAGTCACATTAGGAGTAGGAGCGAGGAATGTGCGGTTCTTTCAGAGCAAAGACAGAGCGTGGGAAATGACATAGATCGCGTCTTGGGAATTCATCTAAGCAGGAAGATGGATAGGGTTGGACAACTTAGATTCGCCCAGCCTGGAGAAGAATACTGCATTAAGTAGCTATTTCCAAGAGGGATCTTTAAGTTCTTAATAGGAATGAGCCAATACCCACTGCGTAAGTTCTTCCCAATTAGAAAATGAAAGATCTGCAGCTGAGTTTTGTCGCCCTCGTAAGGCTGCTCGCAAGCCTGCTTTTTTAGCGCCAAGGATATCGTACTCTATATTATTTCCAACATAGAGAGTCTCGAAAGGCTGAACACGAATAGTTTTAACCATACCATCGAAGGCGCGCTGGTGGGGTTTTAGCACACCCCATTCTTCTGTGCAGAGTTTGTAGTCGAATAGATCATGAAGACCAAGGAATTGCAATTTCTCTTGTGGAGGCAAATCGGAAAGAGCAGCTATTATCAATCCGTTCTGTCGTATCGCCTCGATAGCTTGCCTTGTCCCTCTATAAGGATGGATCGATGAGAAACGCTCCGGCACAAGATGATAGAAAATTTTCTCTATGGATTGTTCGATGTGCGACTCGTCCATTTTTAGACGCTTTGCAAGAAGCGAGACCTGCAAACTATGAAGCTCCTCCATATTTCGAGGAATATAGTTAGGTTGCGCTTGCAGAAATCTGATTTCTTTTCTTACAGTTGAAAAGGCCATAAATATGCGAGGTTGACCAAAGAATAAGTCAACACATCTCAGAGCGATTGAAGATTCCGGGTAAAGAGTACCATCGACATCGAATGCCACTGCGCGCAGGCGAGACCGTCCTTCCATAAACAACTGTATATATGAAGCAAAGGAGGGCTGTCTATGGCCTATTCAAGCACTAAGGCAACCGCAGTGGCTTTTGAAAATAATAGAATGCCTTAAAAACCTCAGAAAACCCTCGCCTTATAGCTAGTATGCAATAGTTCATGAGAAAGGTGGCTAAGCGGCTTGCCCAGAAATTCCTCATAGAGTGTTGTTATAGCAGGATTTTCGTGAGATTTTCTAATTGGAAGTCTGCGATCCTCTTCGTAGAGCGACAGGCTACGAGCTTTTTTCTTTTCTATGTCTGCAAGTACTGGCTGTCCACCTCCACCAACACATCCTCCGGGACATGACATGATTTCGATGAAATGATAGCGACTTTTTCCTGCTCGAATCTCATCCAGCAAAATACGCGCATTGGAAAGGCCATGAGCAACAGCTACGCGAACAGGAGAGCCTCCAAGCAAGACTTCGGCACTCTTTATCGAATCGAATCCACGCACTTGGATAAAATCCAAGCTCTCTAGAGGTTTCTTTTCCACAATCTCATAGACAGTGCGCAGAGCAGCTTCCATTACACCCCCGGTCGTTCCAAAAATAGTGGCCGCACCGGTGGATTTGCCCAAGGGATCGTCGAAATCCTCTTCCGGTAAGGCTGTGATATCTATACCAGCAAGCCTTATCATGCGTGCAAGTTCTCTAGTGGTGAGAGCCCAATCGACATCGAAGAATGGTCGCAAGCCGGTGCTTTCCGGATCTTTGTCTTTCCACCAATCCCAAGCAGAAATCATTTCTTTGCGTCTAGCTTCATATTTCTTCGCTGTACAAGGCATTATGGAGACCACTCTCATATTCTTGGGTGCAATGTTGGCATTTTTTGCATAATATGTCTTTGCGACGGCGCCAAACATCTGCTGTGGGCTTTTGCAAGTGGAAACATGGTCGAGCAGATCAGGATAGAAACCTTCGATAAAATTTATCCATCCTGGTGAGCACGAAGTTATCATGGGCAAAGTTCCGCCATGGGAAAGCCGTTCCAGCAGTTCGTTTCCTTCTTCGATTATAGTGAGATCGGCTGCGAACTGCGTATCGAATACTTTTGAGAATCCGAGCCTACGAAGAGCCGCCACCATTTGGCCAGTTACAAGGCTTCCAGCAGGAAGACCAAGAGCTTCTCCAAGCGATGCGCGAATTGCAGGAGCGGTCTGAACTACCACTGAAAGCCTAGAATCTCCAAGCGCGCCATAGACATCCTGCGATTCGTCCTTTTCGGTTATGGCTCCGGTCGGGCATACCAAAGAGCATTGGCCGCACTGTACGCAAGCGCTTTGAGCCAATCCTCTATCCATAAAGGTTGCAACTCTAGTTCGAGTACCGCGTCCTGTAAAGGCGATAGCACTTACACCCTGGGTTTCTTCACAGACAGATACACAGCGTCCGCAGAGTATGCATTTTCTATCGTCGCGTATTATGCCTTCAGAGGAATTGTCGGCAGGCGGATATTTTTTATAGCCTGGGAATCTGTCAGCACGAACTCCAAGCAAATTGGCCATAGTGTGAAGCTCGCAGGTATCGGCTCTTAAACAAGAGAGGCATTCATCTGGGTGGTTGGCAAGCAATAGTTCGACAGCTGCTTTTCGCGCTCTCATAACACGGGGGCTCGATGTCCGAATCTTCATTCCTGGTGTGGGCTTTTGTACACAAGAGCGCAGAAGGGATTTTGCTCCTTCTACTTCGACAACACAGACACCACAGGAGGCATTTTGGGAAATATCCTTGAGAAAGCAGAGGGTTGGTATCTTTACGCCGGCTCGCGCACAAGCTTCTACGATATTTTCGTTTGAATCGACCCTTATCGTTTGTCCATCGATCGTTATATCTATCAAGTTTTCCATTGATATGCCTCCTTTATTCGCCTACAAGGCTGCCACGAGGTTCGCGTCTATGTTCCCTCACATCGCAGCGAAGGCAACGATAAGCCTCGATTCGCGCTTGCTCACCAGTGTAGCCGAGATTTATCTCCATAAAATTGCTCTTACGTGCATTTACCGGCAGCATCGTTGGTTGGGTCATCTTTTCCTTACTGATATTGGCAGGAATTTCCATTCTGTAATCAAAGCGTCGGAATAGACTGTCGAAGCGCTTTTTCCCGCTTAATGCCTGATCGATTATCTCGGCAACGGTTTTTGCCTGTCCCATTGCCTCTGCTGCCGTCGCTGGACCGAGCATTGCGTCTCCAATTGCATATACCTTGGGGTTAGATGTTATATGAGAGAAGGGGTCAGCCTTGATGCGTCCATTCTTGAGACGTTCTATGCCTAGCGCTTCTATACCAGGTATCTCCACTTTTTCGCCTATTGCCATAATCACCATAGAGCAAGGAATATCCTCGATTTTATCTGTAGGAACAGGTGTTGGCCGTCCTGTAGGGTCGATAGGACCGGCTTTCATACGCTGAATTCTGACTGCTTTTGCAACGCGCTTGCCTTGCTGCTCCTGCGTTACGATTTCAAGGGGCGAAGCCATACAGATAAGCTCTACGCCTTCCTCAAGGGCACCCTTTAGTTCATCCAGGTTGGCTGGCATATCGGCTTTCGATCTTCGATAAACGATTCTGACCGTCGCGCCAAGGCGGAGAGCGGAGCGAGCGGCATCTATTGCAGAATTTCCTCCGCCTATTACCACTACTTCGCCGCCTGTATGAACTTTTTCTTTTTTTGCGAGCGCGTTGAGGAAATCGCAGGCTTTGTAGACACCTAGAGCGTCCTCCCCCGGTATGTTCATGGAAAGTTCGGAAGAAGCGCCAGCAGCTATTATTATTGCGTCATTCTCATCGGCAAGCTTCTTCCACTGTTCCGGTTCGGTGATGCGCGTATTGTATACGAAGCGTGTTCCCAGCTTTTCGATGAGATTGATTTCTTTTTTGAGGATGTCTTTTGGCAATCTATACGATGGAATACCCCAGCGAAGTACACCGCCAGCCTCCTGCCTGGATTCATAGATGGTGACTTCATGCCCAAGGCGCACTAAGTAGAAAGCTGCAGTCAGGCCAGCCGGTCCTGCGCCTATTATGGCAATTTTCTTGCCGCTTGGGGGCAGTTTTTCTTTGAGAAGCTTTGTATATACCTGCTTTTCTCTGCCCATCTTGTACATTGTGTCGGCAAGATAGCGGTGGATCTCTCCCTGTGATACCGGTTCATCCAGCATGTCACGTCGACAGCGCATCCGGCAATGGAAGTGGCAGATTCGGCCTATTGTGCCAGGTAGAGGATTTTCACGTAGAGTGAGCTCGAAAGCATCTTCTATTCTGTTTTCTTTTAGAAGCTGCAGGTATCCTGGAATGTTCATGTGCAAAGGACAGGAGGATTCGCAAAGAGCGATGTAAAGGTTTTCGCAAACGCCAGCCGGACAGCGTTTTCCCTTTATATGCTCTATATATTCATCGCGGAAATAGCGCAGAGTTGTAATAACGGGGTTTGCAGAGGTCTGCCCAAGACCGCAGAGAGAAGAATCTTTGACAATCGTTGCGATTTCCTCGAGCGTATCGAGATCTTCCTCACTCGCTTCGCCATCGGATACCTTTTCGAGAATATGCAGCATTTGGGAAGTACCTTCTCGGCATGGCGTACATTTCCCGCAGGATTCTCCCATTACAAAGCCCGTAAAATATCTAGCCACATCGACCATGCAATTATCTTGATCCATGACCACCATGCCGCCTGATCCCATAATGGCTCCCAGCTCAGTAAGATGTTCGTAATCGATAGGGGTCTTGAAGAGGCTTGCAGGCACACAGCCGCCCGATGGTCCACCGCATTGCACGGCCTTTATTTTTCTCTTAGGACCCATGCCTCCGCATATACCATAGATTACACTTTCAAGCGTGCTGCCAAGAGGAAGTTCTACAAGCCCAGTATTACGAACCTTTCCGACAAAGGAAAACACCTTTGTTCCCGTGCTCATAGGAGTACCAAAACCAGCAAACCATTCTCCTCCCCTAGCTATTATGACTGGGATATTGCACCATGTTTCGACATTGTTGATCGAGGTCGGGCGACCATAGAGGCCTTTCTCTACAGGGAATGGGGGTCTTGGTCTCGGCCTTCCGGCATTTCCTTCAATAGAGGCAATTAGGGCGGTCTCTTCACCGCATACAAAGGCTCCTGCTCCAGTCACCATATCTATGTCGAACGAGAACTTACTTCCCAAAATGTTTCTTCCAAGAAGTCCATGCTGTCTTGCAGATTCTATGGCCAAATTGAGCCTGTAGACAGCCAATGGATATTCCGCACGGACATAGACAATTCCTTTGTTTACATTCATGGCATAAGCACCGAGAAGCATCCCTTCCAATAGCATATGAGGATCGGATTCGATCTCATTTCTATTCATGTAGGCGCCCGGATCTCCTTCATCGGCATTGCAGATCAGATAGGCTTCCCCAGGATTATCGATCAGCGACTTACGCATTAGCGACCACTTTTTCCAGGTTGGAAAGCCTGCACCGCCTCGTCCACGTAGTCCAGATTTTTTTACTTCTTCGATGATCGCCTCTGGTGGCATAGAAGTTAGAGCTCGAACAAGACTTCCGTATCCTCCCACCGCGATATATTCTTCAATGCTTTCCGGATCTATCATTCCAGCATCGCGGAGAATAATCTTTTCTTGATCCCTGAAGAAGTTGAGTTCTTTCCATGTAGGAAGGTTATCATAGCCTCTGCCAAAATCTACCTTAGATGTTCTGAAGTCCCATTCTTCGATTTTGGCTTCTGCAATCTTTGCGATTTTATCGTATGTAGCATCTGATGAAAGACCAGCGAGGATGCGTGATGCTTTTTGAGTATTGACTTCCGTAAAGAAAAGAATTGGCTTGCCAGGTCTCCAGGCCATTACAACGGGTTCGGCTGCACAGAAACCAAAGCAACCAACACGGCGCAGGTGGATATTGGTATTCTCTGTCTTCTGAGAGAGAATTTCCCAAACTTTATCTGCTCCCGAGCCTATGCCACAGGTTCCCATCCCCACAGAAATCCAAGGAGTATTTCCATGAAAATGGCTCGAGCCTTCTTGCCCTAGAAATCCTAGATCGGTGTTGTTGATCATCGCTCCCCTCCCTTTTTAAGCTTATCCAGAAGAGAGACGAGCTTACTGACAGTCATTCGCGATAGCACTAAGCCATCAACCATTATAACAGGTGCAAGAGCACATTGGCCGAAGCACGCTACTGTGCGAATCGTGATTAGATTATCACTGCTCGTAACCGAATTTTCTTCTTTTTCATTGAATTCTTTAATTTTGAGTCTAGAAAGGGCTTCGTTTAACAGCACGAGCGAGCCTCTTGTGTGACATGCTGTACCGCGGCAGACAATTAATAAATGCTCGCCCTGCGGCTTCAAACTGAAGAAAGAATAAAATGTCGCAACTGAATATACTCTCGAGAGAGGTATATCGAGCCTTTTCGAGATTTCCCTTAGAGTTGTCTCGGAGAGATATTTTTTAGGATCGTTTTGTTGTGCCTGTTCCAGGGCTCCAAGCAGGCTTCCATTTCTACCTTTCCATGAATCGATGATGCTTTCGACATTCAGGGGTTCTGAATTGGAGATTGTTTTTGTCATGCTGCCTCCTTTAACTATCTTTATTATTTTATATCGATTAGGATATTTGTCAAGAAAAATTTATCTATAAATTCCTAATTAAAAAGGCAGCAAAAGCGGAATCAAAACGAATAGATCTTAATAAATAGTTAAATATCGATAAAAAGAGTATTGCATCTAGGCTAAATTTATACAATAGTATAGATATGGCTTTGAATGACCGAGAAAATGAAGAGATTTCTATTACTCGTCCCAAATGGCCAATCAAATTCACTAACCAGAGCGTGGATTGCGTCGGTCGAAAATTGAAACGTATCTTCGATCAGAATGCCAGTTCAGACTACTTCACTAGCGATGAGATCCGCGACTATTCCTACTACGAAAGGCTTCTGCTACAAGAACTTGAAGGCATGGACCGAAAAATATCTAAAGGAAAGCTAAAGCCAAGCCATATTGTGGAATATCCAAGGGTCATTCATGCAGACGAAGGCAAAATTCGTGCCTGCATATACATTGGTTCCTTTGATCCTTTTCAGCTTACCCATCTCACCGTTGCTATGCGTTTTCTTGCCTCTGATCTAAGCAATTCAGATTTCGTAATTATAGTACCCGAAGGTTCGCCTGATACAGCAAAGCCCCTTAAAACCGATTATGCTTTTCGCTATTCGATAGCGAAGATGCAGATAGAGGGCATTTTCGATTCTTTTATTAAGGTATTAGATTTAGGTACGCAAGCTGATACAATCGAGATTATAAGAAGATTCATAGCAATGCATAGCGGATTCACTCTCGAGTTGACGCACCTAATAGGTTCGGATTCGCTGCCGATAGCTGCAAGCTTGATATCGCAAGATATGCGAATATGGAGAAAAGAAGCTCAGGAATCAAAAGTAGATTATCATCATTCTCTATATGTTATTCAGCGAGGGGATGTACCAGAGATACGCCCCTATTTAGAGGCCTTTGAAGAGGAAGGTATCCAAGTGGTTATCGATCCTTTCAGCGTGGAAGCCCCATCGAGCAGCGATTTTCGTACAAAACAGGCATATACGATAGTACTGCCGACTAATTCCATAAGAGAAAAAATGGAAATAATCTTTCGCTATCACATGCACAAAACTTGGTCTTCAGACCGCAATTAGATGTAGAGGATTCTATTTGATTTAGATGTAGATATCCAAAAGCGCCACAAGCCCTTTTTTAGACCTTCGAAGTAGTGTATAAGTATTTTATGAATATTCAGTCTATGAAATTGATTTTTTTAGGGCCTCCAGGAGCAGGCAAGGGGACGATTGCAAGAATGGCCTCGGAGAGGCTGGGTATTCCTCAGATAAGCACGGGCGATATATTTCGTACTGCGGTAAAAGAAAAGACCGAACTAGGTCTAAAGGTACAATCGATTCTTGCCGCCGGCGCTCTAGTGCCCGATGAGCTGACAATCGCCATAGTAAAAGAAAGGCTATCTTGGCCGGACGTAAGGCAAAGCTATATCCTAGATGGCTTTCCAAGGACTATTGCTCAAGCAGAAGCGCTAGC
>DMNL01000014.1 GCA_003452735.1 Spirochaetaceae bacterium | reverse complement strand
TGACATAGCGGAGCAGGGTGGTTTGATAGGCTGCATGACAAGCCCAGCCGCATTGGCTGACATAAAAGATAGAGCCAATCATACGCTCGAGCGATATATGCATCATTTACGGCATATGATCGATGTAGCTGGCGAAGATCATGTGGGGCTTGGTCTGCATTTCTGTGAATACCTATATACGCAAGAAGAATACCCTCCAGTTAAAGGGTTAGAAGACGCATCAAGGGCTTACGTAATCATCGAAGAACTAGGGAAATTCGGCCTTTCTTCATATCAAATCGAAAAAATTGCATATCGCAATTTTGCTAGGGTTTTCAAAGAAGCGACTGACTGAGTCAGTCTTTTCTCGGCATATAATGAAAAAATAACGAGATATATTAGCGAAACGAAAGCAAATGGAAGTCTGCGCCTTTGGCGGGGTCTAGCGATAAATATAGATCTTAGCCGACCTCGATAGGCACTAGCAGATCTTTTCTGCGCAAGCGATTAATGTATTCGATGTTCTTTTCGAGCATCATAGCAAGAAGGCGCTCTCCCTTTTCCTTTGTTGCGAGAAGTGAATCTCCATTCATGGCATTTGGATAGCGCTCCGCGACCTGATCAGGTGTAGCGAGTGGAAGAGAGAATGCCTTTTTCATATGTGTACTTCTAGATTGCCTGTCGACCAAAGTGGCGTCGATTGCCATAATAACCGAAGTCTCGTCTTCTCCTGCGTGGCCTTGAGAATTGCAAATGCCGAGTATCTCCTTAGAGAATGTTGCCCACCAACTGATTACCATCGCCGAGGCTCCTGCTTTGGCTATCCGGTCACAAGCAACGGTCAACATAGGAATATTGCCACCATGACCATTCATAAAAACAATATTCTTAGCGCCCCAGCTTACAAAACCTTTTGCTACTTCGGAATAGATAGATATGAGAAGCTCTGCAGGAAGATGAATGGTACCAGGAAAAGCATTCAAGATCGGTGTGTAACCATAATTTATAGAAGGAGCGATAAGGACTTGATCTCCCATGGCAGAATCCAGATCTTTGCAAAGACGCTCCGGGATAATGATATCTGTTCCTAGAGGACAGTGCCTGCCATGAGCCTCAAAGCTACCGGTTGGGATGACAACTGTGTCGATCTTCTTTATCTGCTCTTCGAAATGGGGAAATGTCAAATTTTGTGCAAACATAATTCTCTCCAATATATGATGTTAAGCGAATAATTATTCCCATTGTTTTTCAACCTTGGCTCTATGATTACATAATCGAAACCAGCATATCAGATTCAATATAAAATTACAGTATTTGAGGAGCGTTTTTGAAGAGGTATTCTTGCGTTAAACCTCGCTCAACCCGGATCGCATTGGCACAAAGGCAACATCCAAGAGAGCCTCGCTATGGAAGCGCTGGCCACGCCTCGTCATCCTTACGAGAGTCTGTGCTCCGAGAGGCCCAACGGGCCCCACGAGCCTGCCGCCATCTGCCAACTGCTGCAATAGAACGCTCGGAATATCGAAGGGCGCCGCGCTCAATATTATAGCATCAAAGGGAGCTTTCTCTTCCCATCCATAGAAACCATCTGCCAGACGAAGCTCGACATTTGATATCTCAAGGGATTCGAGGATAGTTCGTGCATTATCTAAGAGAGCGGCTATCCGCTCGATACTATATACTTTTTTAGCAAGTAAGGAGAGCACCGCGGTCTGATAGCCCGAGCCCGTACCTATTTCTAGAACTATCTCATCTCCCTTGAGCATCAGCGCCTCGGCCATAAAGGCCACAATATATGGCTGAGAAATGGTCTGACCCGAGCCTATTGGCAAAGGGTAATCTTCGTAGGCTTCGACTCGATAAGACGATGGCACAAATAGATGACGAGGGATACGACGCATCGCATTAAGAACGCGCTTATCCCTTATACCGCGTGCTGCAATTTGGAAGCGAACCATAAAATCGCGCTCTTCCTGTCGTTCATTATTAGCTATCATCTTTTATTATTATAGCATAAGAGCAAATTCGATATTTGCCTTTATGTGTTTTGAAATGGTCGAATATTCCAGAAGTCTGGAGGATTTTCGATACAGACAAAGCACAAATTAGCTAAATTCCTCAAATTGTGTTACATATTTATATGCAGAATTTGAACAAATTTAGAATTTAAACAGAGGGTCAGATGAGATTGTTAATAATCATGAAAAAAAGCTCCGATCAAAGTCTTGCCGCAGAGCGCAATGCAAGATACCTAAGAATGGTTGAAATCTATAAGAATGTTGGTTTTGAGGCTTTTTTATCTTATGCAGAGAACATTGACGATATTAGACTTAGCCTTAATAATTACAAGCCAGATCTTGTGTTTTGTGGAATAGATCATTTATATGAAAATGAGAATAATATATCGCATAACTTACATGCATGGTTCGAAGAGCATAATGTCAATTATATTGGCTCGGATTCTATAGCAATTGACCTAGCTCTTTCCAAGGGCTCCCTAAAAAATAGATGGCAAAGAGAGGGAATAAGGACGCCCGCCTTCGGTCTTGTTCGAGAAGAACAGAATAAATGCAGTGAGGATATCAAAAGGCTTTTATCATTAAACGCCTTTCCCTACATTCTCAAGCCAGAAAACCTTGGCAATTCGAGAGGTATAGATGAAAACAGCATCGTTTGGAATGAGGCTGAGCTTCGCGAGACTCTTGATAAAATGCGCATTCAATTCGGAGGAATCATAATAGTAGAGAATTATCTTGGCGTTTCTATTGATTTTATGGAGATTACCTGCGCTATGATCGAAGGGGTTTCAGGCATGGAATTCATGCCTGCACAAGTCTCTCTCTTAGAGCCCAAACGATTTCATATCGTAACAACCCGCGATAAAGACAAGAAAGGAACCATCGTAAATCCGCTCGAAGCTGATATGGCCGCTTCATTTCTGCCTATTGCGAAGAGAGCTTTTACCGTTGCCGGAGTACGAGACTACGCACGTGGGGATTTTATCTATGCTAATGGAGAATTTTGGGCGATAGAAATCAACGGTCAACCGATGATACCCGACCAATGGTTTGGTGGAGCAACTCAATTTGCCGGGTTATCGGAGGATCTGTACCTAGTGGGAATTGTCGCAGCTGGTTATCGACGACTAAAAGCTGAAGGGCAGATTGCGAAAGTTTTTCCAAAGCAGGCGCAAGCTCTGCTTAGAGAGACAAAATTCGAGGTTTGGTAAGGTAATCCTTTTAAGTATATAAAAAGAGGTTCTAAGATGTTAGAGAACTGAAGTGAAATGACGGTTTGAGCAATCCAGGACAAGCTGCTAAAAGGAGATTTTAAGTTGTACAGAGTAAAGCAGACTGATGTAGTTGGCCTTGTAAAGCCTTCGATAGATGCACATACGCTTGGCATTCTGTCGTTTGCACAGATGTTGCGAGATTGCGGCATAAGAGTGGAGATTGCTGGCGAAGATGTCAACAAAGAGATTGACACAATATCTAATGATAGATCGTTGGATGTTTTAGTTAGATGGATACGCGATAGACATATAGATATTCTAGGGTATTCATATCGGCTCGATCCTGAACGCGGGGTCGAGATTTTTGCGCGCCTTGTCGAGCGCCTTCGGCGCCTCGGGCTAATGGCGAGGGAAGGAGGCCCAATCGTTGCTCTGTGGTTTGCTGGTCTGCCGCCCGCCTGTAGGCGGGCGGCAGAGCGTGTGCCCTTTGTGGATGCTACGTTCCAGGGTAACGAGTCCTATGAAGAGGTACTGGAAAAGTTGGGGCTGCCGGCACACCTTGTGCCCGAGCAAGCGAGCGTGGAGCTCGCTTACGACAAGGCGCGCCTAGAACTCGGCAGTGAAATTATCAAAAACAGAAAGTATTTAGAAGTAAAACCTATCGATCGTTCTGGTTCCAAGAGATTCGGCCTTTGGGGAGAGCGAGTAGTGGATCGCGTACATCATGGCATTAAGCATGGATTCCCTCCGCTCATGCGAGCCCATGTAGGCCCTTATGCAGAGGATCGAAAGCAAGCAGTCGCACTTTTTCTCGACTGGACACAGCAACTGGCGAAAGGAAGGATGCTAGATATTCTCTCTATTGGAAGTTCTCAGTTGACACAGAGCCATTTTGGCGAAGATTGGGCAGGCCTTTCGAACGGTGGTGGCGTACCCATAAACAGCGCGGCGGAATATCGACAAGTCTGGGAAGCTGGACGGCCTATGCTTATCCGTACCTATGCAGGCACAAAACATGTGCCAGATATGGCAAAAATGCATGAAGAAGCTCTGGATATCTGCTGGCATGCTCTTTCTTTTTGGTGGTTCTCTCAGCTCGATGGACGTGGAGAAAACACAGTCATGCAAAACCTAGAAGAGCATTTTAAGGCACTGCGTCATATCGCCTCGAGCGGAAAACCCATGGAGCCAAATGTGCCACATCAGTTTGCTTTTCGTGGATGCGATGATGTTGGCTACATTGTATCTGGTTATGTTGCAGCTAAGGCAGCAAAGACGCAGGGGATTCACACTTTGATTCTTC
>DMNL01000042.1 GCA_003452735.1 Spirochaetaceae bacterium | reverse complement strand
TGCAATGCGCAAAGCGATGCCCAAGGGATCTGAACCCGAAAATCTTCGGATCGACTATGTGCCTGCTGCTAATTCCTCCTGGATCAGTGTTCAGTCTATTATGCCAGCAGGCAAGAAACCTGCCGATACCGTCTTCGCATTCAAAGAAGCCGTGCGTGGCACCGAGCTCTATATGATCAAAGCAAATCCGTCTTATTTTTCTGCTACAGATTATGAGCAAGCTCGTCAAGCGCTGTTGGAAGAGATAATGGCAATACAAGGAGACCCACTGCGCTCCGCTTGCCATATGGCCAGCTTATGGAGTTGGGGCATACCCTCACTCATTTTTCAAGAAGGCGATATCATCATGAAAACCGGGCAGAAAGAAGTCTCCCAATTTGTCGATATTTATGTGCAAAAAAATCTAGAAGTGGTAATGGTACGTATAGATCCAAACCTTTATGAAGCCAACAAGAAGAGTTTTTCGAGCTATGGATTCGAAACGGTAAGTGCTAATAATGCCTTTTGGTGGCGCTGAATAAGGCCAGATTATATCGGTTCTTCTTCGATAGAAAGGATGCTTGGGAGCGTTCGTAAAGCCTTGGCGACACGCCTTAAATCTTCATGTGAATCGACTTCCAGAATAAAAAAGCCAGAAAGAGTCCCATCCCCGCGCTCTCCTAGCTTGCCTTCCTTGAGTCGCCCTGAGCACTTGCGAACGGTAGATTCTATCTCTGAGAAAATGTCGAAACTCTTTTTGGTGGTTACTCTATAGCGTGCTGTCGTATTGATTGCTTCGTCTTCCCATTTGACATCGATACGCCGTTCTTCGAAATCTGAAATCGAAGCGATGGATCTGCAATCTTCGCGGTGTACGATAATTCCACGACCACGCGAAACATAACCTATAATGCGATCGCCAGTAACCGGTTTACAGCAGCCTGCAATACGGATCATCATGTTGCGCATACCTCCTACCGAAACCCCCGCTTTCTCGCTGCGAAGCACCAGACCAGGCTTTAGGCTATGGAATTCCACTACAGAAGGAAAGCTCTCGCTGCGGCGAGCTTCAGTTTGAGACCGATCAGCGCCTCCATGAGTACGAGCTTGAACCGTTTCCTGAGTAGCTTTTTCGCTCTTACGAGCCGCAACAATGTGTTTGTCTATTGCTACTGCTTGGCCGGTCTGGACAAGAAGCTGACGTATCTTTGAGCGCGCTTTGCTTGTGCGAGCTATCTTGAGCCAATTGAGATTAGGCTTTGCGTTGGGTGAAGTTATGATTTCTACGATCTGGGTATTGCAAAGCTCAGAATCTAGAGGTGCGATGGCTCCATTGATCTTTGCGCCAAGGCAGTGCGCCCCAACATCAGAGTGAATGGCAAATGCAAAGTCTATAGGAGTCGAGCCAGAGGGCAACTCAATTATATCTCCTTTTGGAGTAAAGACAAATATGGAATCACCCAAAAACTCTTGCTTTATTTCTTCCAGATAGCTGTCGCCTTCGGCGATAAACTGGTTCCATTGCCTTAGCTTGTTTATTATGGGCAGATCTTCTAGCTTAGGAATCTCTGCCCTGGTACCTTTTTTGTATAGCCAATGCGATGCTACTCCATATTCCGCCACAAGGTGCATCTCTCTCGTACGAATCTGTATCTCAAGCAGTTGCCCTCCATAGGCAATTACTGTTGTATGGAGACTTTGGTATCCATTCGCTTTTGGCATTGCAATATAATCTTTGAATCGTCCATCGATGGGTTTCCAGAGCCGATGCACGAGCCCAAGTAGGGAATAGCAATCATTGATGCTGTTGCAGATAATCCGTATTCCGAGAAGGTCATATAGCTCTTCGGCTCCTTTTCCGCGTCTGCGCATTTTCTGATATATCGAGTAGAAATGCTTGGCGCGAGCGCTCACTTCGACATCTATCCCCTCTTTTGTAGCAGCAGAAAGTATCTTATCAGTCACTTTCTTTAGAAATTCCTGGCGCTCATTCTTACGCGAATTTACAATATCCTTGATCTGGTCGAACACCTCGCGGTTTAGCGACTTCAAGGATAGATCCTCTAATTCATCTTTAAGCCAGGAAATACCGAGCCTATCAGCAAGAGGGGCGTAGATATCTATGCACTCGGTGGCGATTTCTTTCTGACGATCTTCCGGTAAGTATTTTAGAGTGCGCATGCTATCGAGTTTATCTGCTAGTTTGACGAGAATCACGCGAATATCGCTGGTCAGGGCAAAAAGCATTTTTCGCATCGTTTCGGCAGCATGCACAGTTTTATTCTTTGCTTTGACCGAAGAGAGCCTGTTGACTCCTGCAACGATCATTGCTGTTTGAGGGCCAAATTGTTCCTGAATAAAAAGATCTGGGGCTGCAAGAAGGGAATTCAATGTGGTTGAACCTTTTTTCTTCAATGCACGCTCGCCTCTAGGAGCTTGCAGTATCCCTCTTGACTGAATCTGGGAGTCTTCAAATGCAGATTTATCTTTGCTGGCGGGATTTCCTTCAATTTTGCTATCCGAATTCGCTTCATGGGCAAAGCCAGATATTCGCTCTTCGATTGTGTCATGAAGCAGGCCTGCGAGGATTGATTCTAGGTCCATACCGAGGTCAAGGAGTATTTCAGCAACGCGGATATCATGGTAGTAGGCGGGCTCACCTGATGCTCGCTTTCTTTCTCCATGAGTATGACGAGAATGGTCTAAAGCCTTTAAAAGAAGGTTTTTCTCTTCATAGTTGAAGCGATAATCGATCTTCGAGGAAAAATCCTGAACCAGTTCATCCATGACGGCCGCCTACTACCCTTATGCTTCCTGAAAGATCCTTCCATGTTCTTAGATCTATATAACCCATTTTTTTAAAGAGAGCCAAAGACTCCGATGTTTGGTAGGGATCCATCTCTAATAATAATACACCATTATGGGATAAGTATTCATATCCCTCCATGATTATCTTCCGAATATGCTTCATGCCGTCGATACCGCCATCTAGAGAGATAAGAGGATCCTTCCATCCTTTGGAAATAAATCGCTCTGCTTCGCAATGCGGAATATAAGGAGGGTTTGCTGTAATAATTTCGAACTTTCCGTCTATTGCAGAAAAGAGATCGGATTCTACAAAAATCAAGGAAGTAGCAGTCAAAAGCCTTTGTGCATTTTTCTTTGCAATGTCGAGAGCTGCAGATGATATATCCGAGGCTGTCAACTTAAACCACGGCTTTTCGGCTGCGAGGCTTATTGCTACTGCGCCACAACCAGTGCAAAGATCGAGAACGGAAATTTCTCCGCCTGCTTCAAGATCTTCTTCAATGTCTGCTACAGGCTCGAATAGCTTCGAGGATTCGAGTGCAGCTTCTACCAGAATCTCTGTATCTTGACGTGGCGATAATACATCATCGTTGACAAGAAATTCACGACCATAGAACTCACGAAAACCGCGAATATGGGCTATGCTTTCGCCATTTCTTCTACGTTCTGTCATATCGAAGAATGACTGTGGAATAGAATCTGCGCACTCGGGGAGCATCGAAAAGAGCTTTTCCTTCGATATACCGAGGCTATGCGCTAAAAGCAACAAAGCATCCAAAAAAGGAGTATCGCTCTCAGAAAAGCTGCAAGACTCATTAAAAATAAGTTCTCGATAGGTCATGACAACTAGCGTTCTTCGGCTATTAGTGCCTGCTCTCTATCCCATGCTATCAGTGCATCAAGCAATTCATCTAGATCACCTTCCATGATGAGGTCTAGTTTATATAGAGTCAAATCTATCCTATGGTCGGTCAAGCGATTCTGAGGAAAATTGTAGGTCCTGATACGCTCGGAACGGTCTCCGGTTCCAACTTGGTTTCGTCGCTCCGCGGAACGCTCTGCTTGGCGTTTATCATCTTCGATCTCGAAAAGCCTTGCCCTGAGGATTCTCATGGCCTTTGCCTTATTCTTTATTTGGCTCTTCTCATCTTGGCAGTGAACAACAATGCCGCTTGGAATATGTGTAATGCGCACAGCGGAGTCGGTTGTATTGACACTTTGGCCACCAGGACCGGAGGACCGCATTACATCGATGCGCAGATCTTCTGGCCTTATCTCTATCTCTGTCTCTTCCATTTCAGGCAATACCGCAACTGTCACCGTGCTGGTGTGGATTCTGCCCGAACCTTCAGTGACCGGCACACGCTGCACCCTATGAACTCCGGATTCCAGGCGTAATCTCTCGTAAACTGAATCCCCAGAAATAGAAAAGATTATTTCCTTGATTCCGCCTAGCTCTGTGTTGTTCGAACTCATGATCTCGACATTCCACTCTCTGCTGTCGGCATAGCGGCTATACATCCTATATAGGTCAGCAGCAAAAAGAGCAGCCTCTTCTCCTCCAGTACCTGCTCGTATCTCCATGATGACCGATTTGTCGGCCATGGGGTCTCGTGGCGCAAGAAGAGCCTCGAGCCGCTCTTCGGCAAGAGCAGATTGATTCCTCAACTGATCGAGCTCTTCCTCAGCAAGCTCTCTCAATTCCTCGTCCTTTGTTTCCTGAATTAGTTCTTCTGTCTCATGCATCGAAGAGCAAAGCCTTTGCGTCTCATCGAATGCATCGAGAATTTCTGAAATTCTTGATCTCTCCTTCATAAGATCGCGATAATTCTTCTGATCCCGAAGTACATCCGGTTTCGAAACGAGATCATCTATTTCCGCGAGACGCTCTCGCAGTTGCTCCATGTGTTCTATGTATTCTGTCACGACTTAATGGTATCCTGTTTTTGGTCTGAGCTTCAACTCCTGCTTGCGCGTTGTTGTTCATCTGGATAGTATCTAGCCATGTTAGACATACGTTTTATCAAAGATAACTTAGAGGCGGTTCGACAAAATATTCGCGACCGTTATATGGATGCCGATGTAGACCTGCTGATCTCCCTATACGATAAGAAGAATGCATTGCTCCGCGAACTCGAGGAATCCAGGCGTTGCAGAAACGAGAATGCCCAAGCCATGAAGTCAAATCTATCGAAAGAAGAACGCTCCATTCGAATAGAAGAAGGCAAAAGGCTCAAGGAGACAATAGCTCGCCTCGAAGCAGAGCTTCAGGAAGTCGAGGCAGCTTTTGCTGAAGAATTGGCCAAAATCCCCAACATGGCTCATCCTCAGGCTCCTCGAGGAAAGGAAGATAAAGACAATCTCGAAGTGAAAAGAGTCGGTTCTCCAACGCAGTTCAGTTTTCCCCCCAAGGATCATGTGGAACTCGGCCAGAGCCTCGATATACTCGACCTCGATACGGCGACGAAGGTTTCGGGGACAAAATTCTATTATTTAAAAAACGAGGGAACCATCCTCGAGCTTGCACTAGTGCGATATGCCTTGGATATGCTCTCAAAGCACGGCTTTACTCTTATGACAACGCCAGACATTGCCAAGACAGAGATTCTGGAGGGAATAGGCTTCAATCCACGAGGCGCTGAATCTAATGTCTATACTCTCGAAGGTGAAGGAACTTGCCTAATAGGCACAGCTGAAATCACGCTCGGTGGTTATCATAGCGATTCTATCCTTGAAAAAGACCAGCTTCCAATCCGCTATGCAGGCCTTTCACATTGCTTTAGGCGTGAGGCTGGCGCCGCAGGGCAGTTCTCGAAGGGTCTATACCGTGTACACCAGTTCACAAAGGTAGAAATGTTCGTCTACTGCCTACCAGAGGAATCCGAGGCAATACATGAAGAGCTTCGCTCGATTGAAGAGGAGATTTTTTCGAGCCTCGATATTCCATTCAGAGTTGTCGAAACCTGCACAGGAGATCTTGGAGCCCCAGCCTATCGCAAGTGGGATTTGGAAGCTTGGATGCCAGGAAGAAATAATGGCGAATGGGGAGAAATAACATCGACCTCAAATTGTACTGATTATCAAGCTAGAAGACTCAATGTTCGCTATAGAGACAAGGATGGCAAAAATCGCTTTGTGCACATGCTAAATGGTACAGCCATTGCCTGTTCTCGCGCCATTATCGCTATTCTCGAGAATCATCAGCAAGCCGATGGCTCTGTAAGGATACCTAAAGCCTTAGTACCATACTGCGGATTCGATCTGATTCAGCCCCGTCACGTTTGAGGCAGGCATAGCGCTTAAGACATCTGAGGGGCATTGAGGGCATCGAAAAGCATATAGTATATTTTAGTTACCTAAGGCAAATTAGGCGAAAAAATCATCGGCTTGCGCCATGGCTGCTGGGTGCCAGGATTCTCCCAACGGATTCTACGTCTTATTTCCAGTTTACCCGAAGGTGACTGCACACAAACCGCAAAAAAACCGCTCCCAATATAGATTAGCTTCTCATCTGGCGCGAGATTCTCTTCCTTGGAAAGGATTTCAATTGCACAATCGAAATGTATGGGTTCGCCGTCTTCCCTTGAAGCTATCGCACCTGCAAAATCAAAGATAGGCTTACCGCAGACTCTACATATCTTGGGTTCTTGTCTTGGGCTCTCTGCCGATGGTTTCCCCGCTCTAGCATTATTCTCTTGAGCATGGTCTACCATCTTTTGTGCGGCGGCATGGGCCGATCGACGCTTTCTAAAATGCTGTTCTCCAATTTTTTTTTCTGGCTTTCCGTGTCTAAGTGAAGTGTTCGGACGCTTATTTGATTTTGGTTCGGAGTTCAT
>DMNL01000148.1 GCA_003452735.1 Spirochaetaceae bacterium | reverse complement strand
CGCCAAGAATCGACAAGAACAAGGCGCTCAATCGAGCGCGCATGGTTTTTCGGCCTTTTATTCCTTCAGGTCCTTTGAGCTTTTTATGAACTGGTTCTAGGAAGACATATAATAAGCCACTCCATAGTATTACGGTCATAAAAGGATAGAAAAGCTTTCCGACCAAAAGCAATAATACGAGGAATAGGATCAGAAATGATATCTTTCGTGGATTTGCAGTTTTCATTGTCCGTTATGATAATTATTATTGAGGCTTATGGATAGATGCGAATTATTTAGAGTTCGGTGCGAGCTTTGTTGCACTATAGGTATTTAGGAAAAGCCTAGACATAATGGCTCGTAATCGTACACTATTGTCTCTGTGAGCACACTATTCATGATCGCGACACCCATTGGCAATCTCGGAGACATAAGTCTAAGGGCGCTCGAAACACTCAATTCTGTCGATATTATTGCCTGTGAGGACACTCGGCACACATTAAAGCTGCTTTCGCACTATGATATTCATAAGCCATTAATCTCATGCCATTCATATAATGAACAGCAAGGAGCAAAAAAAATTATTGGCCTTCTAAGCGAGGGTAAAGAGGTGGCCTATTGTTCAGATGCAGGAACTCCTGGGCTCTCAGATCCAGGAGCGTTACTGGTGCAAATGGCGCGGGCAGCAGGATACAAGGTCGTACCTATTCCCGGGCCAAGCGCTTTTGCTTGTCTTATTAGCGCATCTGGACTACAGGGAAGGACATTTCTGTTCGATGGTTTTCTTTCACCAAAAGCAGGCAAGAGGCGGACAAGACTAAGAGAGCTTCTTGACCGTGGAGAACCCTTTATTCTCTATGAATCGCCTTTTCGAATCGGAAAGCTGCTTGCTGATATAGCTTCAATAGATCCAGAAAGAAGGCTGTGTATAGGCAGAGAGCTCACAAAAATACATGAGGAGATAACAGAAGGGAAGGCCAAAGAGCTAGCTCTTCGATTTTTTGCAGAACCAGCCAAAGGGGAGTTTTGTATACTTGTGCATGGCGAAAAGCCTGAGTCTTACGCGGATTGTATGGAAAATGAATCATGATGGATATATCTCACTTTGAGAATCTTCATGGACGTGCAAGATTGCGAAAAGCCGTGCTATTGCTCGAACGGCTAGAAAGAGAGTGGCGGAAGACCGATCCTCTTTTTATTTCTCTCGAAGACATTGTTTTTGTGAGGCAAATAGCTCAAATTCTTGCCGATTCAAAAGAGACACCGTTGGAATGCGTCAAGGCTGCCAGCGAATTTCTCTCGATTTTGTCCGGTCTTAGCGATGGTCTTGATCACAGCGGGTTTTTACAAGCTGAGAATAGATTTCGGCATCGACTCATAGTCATATCTGGCCAGAGTGTAGCGGATTGGGATTTCATAGCTGTACCCAGACCTTCGAGTAGCCATACCATAAAAAGAGCCGGCATGCGAGTATTTTTAGAAGACCTACGCTCGCCTTTCAATATAGGAAGCATCTTTCGCACCGCCGAAGCTCTTGGTTTCGAAGAGATAATTCTTTCGCCGGAATGTGCGGATCCTATGCATCCAAGGGCAATCCGAAGTTCAATGGGAACCATAGAGCGCATGCAATGGCGCAGAGCTGAACTCTCTGAGCTCGATTGCGTTAAGGGAGTTTTTGCTCTTGAAGTTGGTGGTATTCCTCTCAATAAGTTCTCTTTTCCATTTCCAGGGTTAATGGTCCTTGGCTCTGAAGAGCTTGGAGTCTCCAATAAAGCTCTACAATACTGCAGTGCAGGATGCGTTGAAATTCCTCTAGTAGGAACGAAGGCTTCGCTTAATGTGGCGACAGCCTTTGGTATTGCGGGGTATTCATGGTACTATTCTAGAAATCTGCAAGCATGATTTGCTTATATTTTGCCATGCTGTTTTGCCGCTAGCACTAGCACTGAGGCGATGCAGTCGAAAGGAACATAGAATGTCTTTTAATCCTTTTATGAAGAAGCTTGGTCTTTCGGTTTTGGACAGGGCGGTCATAGTCCATGTGGACGATGTAGGAATGTGCCTTTCATCGATAGAAGCATTTTTTGAGCTATACGATTTTGGCACTGTGACATCCGGATCGCTGATGGCACCTTGCCCTTGGTTCCCCGAGGTGGCGCGCCGCTGTGCGGCGCGCCCTGATGTAGATGTTGGCATTCATGCGACTCTGACAAGCGAGTGGAAAGGCTACCGCTGGGGACCAGTATCGACTCGCGATCCAGATTCCGGTCTTCTCGATGCCGAAGGATACTTTCCGAGGACAAGCGAGGAGCTTCAGTCTAGAGCTAAACCCGAAGCTGCAATGAGAGAAATAGCAGCTCAAGTAGCCATGGTATATGCTGCAGGTATCGAACCTACCCATATAGACACCCATATGTTTTCGGTGGCGCATGAAAGGCTAATTGATGCCTATATATCCCAAGCCATTGAACATAGGATACCTGCCATGCTTCCAAAGCCAGATATCGCTGGTTTCGAGTCCATTGTTGCAGGTTATGAAACCCGCGACTGCCTTGCTGGATATCTTAGAGAACTAGGGGAAAAAGGCATGCCCCTATTGGATGCTGTTGTAGCTATGCCCCTAGACGAGCCTTGCGATCAGACCGAGACTGTCAAGCGCCTTTTTGGTTCCCTTAAAGAGGGTATCACGCATTTTGTGCTTCACGCTTCAACCGACAGTCCTGAGCTAAGGGCCATAACCCCCGATTGGGAGAGCAGGGTCTGGAATTACAGAACCATGCATAGCGATACTATGAAAAGAATTATGGAGAGCGAGGGAATCGTTCTAATTGGCTACCGTGACCTCCGCGATGCATTGAGGAAATGATCTGGACATCTCCGAAGCTGGGTGAAGGATTTATGCATAGAAAATCAAGCTGGGGTATACGATAAGCCTCGGTTGACGCCTTTTATAAATCATCGTAAACTGTCTTTTATATAACATACACCTCTTGAAAGGAGGATCCATGGCAAAGGTTGAACTAAAAGGTATTGGAAAGGTGTACGAAGGCAATGTGAGAGCAGTCTCGGATGCCAACATCACCATCAATGACAAGGAGTTCGTGGTCTTCGTAGGTCCGTCGGGCTGTGGGAAGACAACGACGCTCCGAATGATCGCAGGACTCGAAGATATCACTGAAGGCGAAATATACATCGATAGTAAGCTCGTCAATGATGTTCCACCCAAGGATAGAGACATAGCGATGGTGTTCCAAAACTACGCGCTTTATCCCCACATGACTGTCTATGACAACATGGCTTTCGGTCTGAAGATTCGCAAATTACCGAAGGAAGAGATCGAAACTCGTGTAAAGGAAGCGGCGCGAATCCTAGATATCGAAAAGTTGCTCGACCGCAAGCCCAAGCAGCTTTCGGGTGGGCAGCGTCAACGAGTAGCGGTGGGTCGCGCCATTGTGCGTAAGCCCAAGGTCTTTCTTTTCGATGAACCTCTATCGAACCTCGACGCAAAATTGCGTGTCCAGATGCGCGCCGAGCTTATTGAGTTACACGACCGTCTACAGTCTACAATGATCTACGTAACTCATGACCAAGTAGAGGCTATGACAATGGGCGACAAGATTGTCGTCATGAAGGATGGAATTATCCAGCAGATTGGCTCTCCCTTGTACCTCTACAATAATCCAATCAACAAGTTTGTTGCTGGCTTCATAGGCTCTCCTCCTATGAACTTCATGAGTGTCGATGTCATTGAAGAGGGTGGTCAGGTTATGGTCGATGAAGGTTCCTTCAAACTCGCTCCTGATGAGAAGCATGCTGCGCTTCTCAAGCCTTATATCGGCAAGAGTGTCTATTTTGGTATCAGACCAGAAGATCTCCCTGTGGCTGACGCTGCACATCGTGGCCAAAAGTTCAATGCAAAGGTCACGGTGGTCGAGCCACTAGGTTCGGAAATCCACCTTCAGGCCACCACGCCTACCCAGGGCATGGTGTCGCGTATTCCGCCTCACCATATTTATAAACACGGCGATACCATCATGTTTGCTCCAGTAATGGCAAAAGCAATCTACTTCGATAAGGAGACAGAGAAGAGTATTCTTCCCGTAAAATGGAACGAACAGGAGGCCTGAGGCTTATACCGAAAGCCGAAGCCCTATTATCTTAAAAAATGATCTGTTGATTGCTATTTTTTATAGTAATAAATCGAAAATTAAAAGCCGCCTCAAATAGAGGCGGCTTTTTTAGGGCCAATTATTCGGTCTCTTTAGATTCTTTTTTTGCGCGTTTCTCTGCGCGCTTTTCCTTAAGCGTTTTCTGGGGTTTTTTCTTCTCGGCCGTCTTAGGTTTATCCATCGATTTCATACCGTACCTCTTATTCTTATTATCGAAAAAATGGCAGGGCTTTTCAATACTGCTACGAACCTTGTGTATTTTCTAAGAGATTT
>DMNL01000012.1 GCA_003452735.1 Spirochaetaceae bacterium | reverse complement strand
ACAATCCTGCTCATTCTAATTACCGATCCTTTAGGGAATATTCCCCTTTTTATTGCATCCTTGAGGCATGTACCTAAGGAACGTCGTCCGGAGGTAATCTTGCGCGAGTGTCTCATCGCTTTTCTGGTTTTGGTGGGATTTCTTTTCTTTGGTGAGATATTCTTAAGCGCTCTGAATCTATCGGATGATATCTTGCGTATATCGGGTGGGGTAATCCTTTTTTTGATTGCTCTGAACATGATTTTCCCAGGAACTGGCGGGAAGCTTGTCGAAGATGAAATCGAGGGCGAGCCATTTATTGTGCCTGTTGCAATTCCATTGATTGCAGGGCCAAGCGCCATTACCTATGTAATGCTCTTGATGAAGTCCGATCCTTCGCGGGCGCTTGAATGGGTTGGAGCGATATTCATAGCTATTCTGGTAACGATGGTAGCGTTTTTTATGTCGAACAAATTGAAAGAGTGGCTTGGCCCAAGGGCTCTTTCGGCAATCGAGAGACTTATGGGTTTGGTGTTGACCGCAATTGCGATCGATATGCTCCTTAGCGGGCTTTTGCAATATCTGAGTAGTGTTCAGAATCTTTGACATATTTTAAATTACGGCATATTGTTCTAACCTTAATCTCAAATGTTCCTCAAAAAACAGAGCTACATCAAACCTTGGCAATAGGAATAATCAGAAGGCTACCGAAAACCTTGTGTAGTTGCCCCTTGGCACCTCATCGGTCTTTAGGACTTGATCGACACGCGCCGCAGCAGGACCCACCTGAAGCCAAGAATAGAACTGCTCTAGGGCTTCAGGTTCGCCCTCTGCCCATACTTCCACATCACCATCCTCGTTATTTCGTACCCAGCCTTTTAACCCTAATCTCTCAGCACGAATCACCGCGGACATACGAAAGCCAACGCCTTGGACTTCGCCCTTTATTATCGCATGAAATGCTTTCATGCTACGCTTCCTATCCTATATAAGTCAAAGCTCCGATATACTATTACTTTTTTGCTCTTGGGCGCGCACAAGCAAGATATTGAGAACGACCATAAGAAGCGAAAAGAATGCATAAATTGCAAAGCCTGTACGAATTCCCCACCCTGTCGAGATAGCCGACATCATGTATGGAAATAAAAATCCACCTATGCCACCACCCATTGCTGCAAAACCTACGGCCTCGCTTTGAGCTTGAGGGAAAGAATCACCAATAATACTCATTATGGTAGGATAGATAATAGAGCAACCAAAACCAGCAAAAATAACCATAATACCAGCGACCGCACTCGCAATCCTTCCATCTCCAATAAAACCGATTATATTGAAAGCGATCAAAGAAATGGCCATCAGTGTCGATAGAGCTATCAAAATTTTTTCTCTTTTAATTGATTTCTGAATTATTGGAATTCCGAAACGCCCCATTAGCAGCCCAGCCCAGAATAGAGAGACCATAAAGGAGCCCGTAGGTATGGGGGCTTTGAAAACACTCACAAAATATTCTGCAATCCAGTTAGAGATACCAAGTTCCACTCCTACATAGACAAACAAGGCAAAAAATCCAAGCCAATAAATCGACTGCTGAAAAAGATCACGCCTCGATCTATTGGTTATGCGTGCCCTGTCTTTGCCAAGGAATCTTAAAGGCATAAATTGCATAAAAATTGCTAGGCCAATAAATAATATGCCTATGATCCGGTATACAAGAGTCCACTCCAAGTTAGCGCTTATCAAGATAGCTATTATAAGAGGTCCAACTACGGCTCCAATTGAAAAAGCACCATGCATTAGGCTCATAGCCTTTCCGCCTCCAGGACCTTCCATGCGAAGTACCGCCCAGTCTACCGCAATTTCGATTCCACCCTGACCTACTCCAATTATAAAGTAGAGCATCATGTTGAGCCACGCGATAGGGGTTCTGGCGAAGAGTTCTAGTCCACAACAAATAAGGATCAGCGATAGGGAAATTGTTAGGCGGATCCCAAGGAACGGGAAAAGGATTCCCGCAAGATAGCTCGATAGGAAATATCCAATCGAACCCGCAGCTATAACTATTCCCGCAGTCATATAAGACCAGCCGAATTCTGCAAAAATTTTTGGAAGCGTTGCTCCTATGACTGTCATGGAAATACCAAACAAGGCAAAGATACTAAAGAGGCTTATGTAGAGGGGCAAAAAGCGTTTTTCGACAAGCATGATGCTACATTGTGCGATATTCGTTCAGTCGTCGTCAATAAGAGGCTAAAGACGGCGATGCGATTGGTTTCGCCAAAATTTGTCGAACAAGCCCTAAGCATAATCTCTAGATGAAAACCTTTTCAGAGGCTATGATAAAATAAATGACTAGCATCAAAGATATTGCCAGACTTGCTGGCGTCTCACCTTCTACCGTTTCGCGCGTCCTAAACGAAAGAGAATATGTGCGCGATGAGGTACGCCAACGCGTGCTCAGCATTGTCAAAGAAAAAGGATACGTGCAGAACAATGTAGCGCGGTCTATGGTACTCAAGAGAAGCTTTACGATTGGCGTGGTTATCCCTCATCTGTTCAATATGTTTCAGAGGCAGCTCTTTGCTTCGATGGAATTCTTTCTTGAGCAGCGAGGTTATAAAACCCAGTTCTTTTTCATTCGATGGTCTGAAGCCAGCGAACAAGCATTTCTGCGCCGCCTCAAGAGCGAGACACTAGATGGCATTATATTCATCCATGAGCTCTATAGCCCAGCGGTCTATCAACATATCCAAGAGAGGGGCTTACCTGTAGCGCTCTGCACCTTCGAAAAGGATCAATTCGATTTTCCTGCGGTTCACATAGAAGAAGAGGCTTCCGCTGCTCTGGCGACCGAATACCTTATACAGAGAGGACATCGCAATATCGGGCTCATTACAGGAGGGCATTTCAGTTTTGGCAAACAGCGAGAGGAAGGCTATCGACAAGCACTCAAGGCACACGGCATTCCTTGCAATCCAGAGCTCATGGTTCGCGTTCCTTCCTACAACCCCGAGGCTGGCCGCTCGGGTATGATAACACTATTGACTAGGAAATTGCCCATGACGGCGGTGTTTGCTGCTACCGACGAGTTGGCGATAGGAGCGATAAAAGCGCTTTATGATTCGGGCATTAGGGTGCCCGAAGAGGTTAGCGTAATCGGTCTCGACGATATCGATATTTCTACCTTTACGACTCCTGCCTTAACCACTGTCCGTCAGCCGATCTTCGAGATGGGCAAGAAGAGCGCCGATCTAGTATGCGATTGGATTGCTCGTGGGCACATGCAAGAGAAAGTAGAGCTTTTTTCGACGACAATCGTCGAGCGCGAATCAGTTCGCTCTCTGGCTTAGAGTGATTTGAATCCTCAGTAGCTCAAAGCCTTAAAAGGCCCTCGAAAAGACTTTTGGAAAGGCCTTCGGACAAGTCCAGAAAAGCTCTCAAAAAGGCTCAAAGTTCTGAACTGTTATTATCTTTTTGCAAACCACTTGCAGAAACCTCTTCTTCTTGGTATATTTTGCAAATGATTTGCAAATATAAAGCGATTTGCGCGCTACTGATAATTTTTCTAGGGGTTGGAGGGCTAGGGTATTCAGAGAGCAAAAAAGATCCTATCAAAGTCGCGGTGAGTATTCCGCCAATGAAGGAATGGGTGAACCGTATCGCGGGGGACAGAGCTGAAGTCATCGTCATAATGCCTCCAGGTTCGAATCCTCATTCTTTTGAACCCTCGCCTCGCCAGCTTGCCGAATTAGGAACAGCAAAGCTATGGTTTTCCATCAACGTAGACTTTGAGTATTCTTTTAAGCCGAAATTGCGCTCTATGTTTCCAAAGCTTCAAATAGTCGATGTAACGAAGAATGTCCAGTTCCGAAGGCTCCGGCCTACTGAACAGGAGCATGATGAAGAAGCGGCTGAAGGACACTCTGAAAATATAGATCCGGCTCTCCAGAACCGAGATCAGCATACATGGCTTGGCATCGAACAGGCCAAGGCAGAGATAAAGGTAATCCAAGACAGCTTTATAGCAATAGACCCTGAAGGGAGAGAACTATACAAAAGCAATTGTCAAAATTATCTAAAAGATATAGATATAGTATACTCAACATTGAAGACAAAGCTGGCACCGCTTTCTGGCGCTAAAGTATTTGTATATCACCCTGCATTTGGCTATTTCCTTGACATGTTCGATATCGAACAGGTTGCAGTCGAGCTAGGCGGCAAGGAACCGACACAGAAAGAGCTTTACGCTCTCATAGATCTTGCAAAAAAAGAAAAAGCCCGCGCAGTTTTTACTCAGGCCCAATTCTCCGAAAGCGCTGCAAAAGCCATCGCAAGCGCAATAGGAGCTGCGGTAATGCCGATTGATCCTCTGGCCGCTGATTGGCTGAATAATTTGTCCAGAATAGGCCAGGCTCTGTCTACGGCAATAGCCAAAGGAGAATAGAATGAACCAAGCAGCTCAAAATGAGGCTGCTACGTTAGGGCAAACCCCAAGCAGCCTAGATTCTATGGATGGCAAGGAGCATGGGGTAATTGTTGAACCTGCTCTGCCTCATCCTCCAGAGAATGTTGCTATCTGGTGCCATGACCTGAGCTTTAGATATCGCGAGGTAGAGGTATTCAGAAATGTCACCTTTCATGTGCATAGCGGCGAATTCGTCGTGCTCACCGGCAAGAATGGAGCGGGCAAGAGCACTTTGCTCAAGCTCGTTGTAGGTCTTCTGGAACCACAACAGGGACAAGTTTTGGTATTTGGTGTCTCTCCTCGCAGACGAATTGAATCTATAGGCTATGTGCCCCAGCATGCAAGCTTTGACCCGGCTTTTCCCATTCGAGTCGAAGATGTCGTAGGCATGGGGAGGCTTTCTGGACTTTCATACATTTCTAAGGACCAAAAAAGGGGAGATATCGAGTGGGCTATGGAGCAAGCAGAAGTAACAGATCTTCGAGCGCGCCCATTCTCGGCTCTTTCTGGTGGACAGAGGCGAAGAGTCCTGGTAGCTCGGGCGCTGGTAGGACATCCAAGGCTCCTTGTGCTGGATGAACCAACGGCAAATATGGATATTGACAGCGAGAATAAATTCTTCGAAGTACTGGCTCGCATAAAAATGGGCGCAACGATCCTAATAGCTACCCATGATTCAGATTTTGTGTCAGAACTGGCGGATACTGTTCTATGTGTAGGCCAGGATTCTGAGCATCCTCACTCTGTACATAGACATGCCATGGAAAAAGCAGAAGACCTGCCAAAAGATATCTATGGAAGCAATATGCTACGAGTTCGGCACGACATCGAGCTACCCGACGATGCTTGCTGCGAAGGGAAAGACCCATGATTAGCTTTTTCCAAGCGGTAATGAATCCTTCGGTTCCCTTTGTTAGAAATGCTCTTATAGGCAGCGTGTTAGCGGCCTTTTTGTTTGGGATTCTTGGCTCTATGGTCACTGTGCGGCGGATTGCTGGGCTGGCTGGCGCGATTTCGCATACTGTATTGGGAGGCATAGGGCTTGCTCTCTTTCTTGTTTCGAGAGGTGCTCCTGGGTGGATAAGCCCCATGCTCGGTGCGCTCGTGTTTGCCATCCTTGCGGCTATAACGATCAGCATTGTGTCGATAAAGGCAAAACAGCGCGAAGACACGGTGATAAATGCACTTTGGGCCATAGGCATGAGCCTTGGTGTGATTTTTATGGCCAAGACTCCAGGCTATGCGGATCCCATGAGTTATCTCTTCGGCAATATTCTCCTTGTGACTCAAAAAAATCTTTATATTTTAGGAGCGCTGAACATAATAGTATTGTTGCTTGTAGTGCGATTCTACAGACATATCGAAGCAGCATCTTTTGATGAGGAATTTGCAGCTACCAAAGGTCTGCCGGTTATGGCCATTTACCTTTTTTTGCTTCTTATTATCGCGGTTGCGATAGTTATGCTTCAAACCTTTGTGGGTATAGTCATGGTGATAGCAATGTTAACCCTGCCTGCTGGCACGGCTGGCTTTTTTTCGCACAATCTAGCTGGGATGATGGTGAATTCGAGCATTCTGGCGCTTATATTTTCGGTGCTTGGGCTGATTCTGTCATGGGTTTTCGATTTGCCAGCAGGAGCATTGATAGTTCTAATAGCGGGGATGGTCTATATTGGGATTTCGGTGGGCAGAATGCTCCAAGGACGTAGGTCGTCGAAATCATGATTCTCGGAGTCGAGATGAGCAATAGAAAATCACGAGCTCGGCAAGGAAATCGAGTAAAGAGCTCGAGCTAGGAGCTCGGGCCAGGAGAAGGCAATGACAAAGGCGCGTAATCATGTTCTAGACAGCATTATTCAAGCAACAGAGCCACTCTCTGCGCGTCAACTCTGCGATAAATATAAAAGCGAGCATGATCCTGCCACAATCTATCGAGCGCTTCATTTTCTCGAAGAAAAAGGACGCATCGATTCTTTTATTTTATACTGCAATGCGCATGGAACGGAGCGTTATTATGTGCTTCACCGGAGCGAACATCGACATTGGTTTCACTGTGAGCGCTGTCATCGCTTTACCGACCTTGGCCAGTGTCAATTCGATGAAATTGTTGCACAGATGAGCGCTGAAAAAGGACTTTCGATCACTTCGCACTCATTTTATGCCATTGGTATATGTGGCGAGTGCCGTAAACATGAATGATGGGCCTTTTTTCTTATTGCTGCATACCTTTTATATATGAGCATTAAAGAAGGAGATTTGACAAAAGATGTCGAAAGAGAAACCTATTCTCATCGAGGATCTTGATCTTAGCCTCCTCGCAAATATAAAAGAAAAAGACCTAACAGCTCAGGGACTCATGGTTCTCGAAGGGCGCATTGTCATCGAAAAAGCCTTAGAATCTGGTATCGTACCGCGTTTCTTGGTTTGCACCGAGGCGCAAGAAGAATACTGGCAAAAAAGAACGAAAGAGATTTATGCAATCCAAGATAACGGCGCGGTCAGCGGTGATGATGTTAGGGAAAGTGTTTTCCCAATGCATATCGTGAGCCATGATTCAGTCTGCAATCTTGTAGATTTTAGATTTCATCGAGGAGCGATAGCTGTTGCGGAAATTCCACAAATAAAGCCATTTGACCCAGCTTTTATATCGCAAAAGATGGCATTCGGAAAACCAATGGGCATGAGTTCTAGAGGACCAGAAATGACAAGTTCTAGAGGAATAGAAATGCCAGAATCCTCAAGATGCAGGCTATATCTCTGCCTCTGGAACGTCACCGATCCTTCGAATCTGGGCGCTCTCATCCGAACGGCAGTTTGCCTTGGTGCTGCGGCTATCCTTCTGGGTCCAGGCTGCGCCAACCCTTATTACCGAAAAACTATCCGCTCATCTATGGGAAATGTATTTTCTATTCCAATCTGCAGCGTAGATTTGAATACCTTGGAAACACTAGATCGACAGGGCGCTAAGTTAATAGCAGCAGCATTGACAGAAAAAGCCATAAAACCACAAGAGCTGAAATTTGCTTTTTCGCGCCAGACCAGCGAGAATTCACCCGCACTAGACTATTGCTCCAATTCTGTTATCCTTTTATTGGGCAACGAGGGCTATGGACTTCCTACAGAAGTGTTGGCTCTTACGGATATCCAGGTGTGCATCCCAATGGCTGCTGGCAGCGATTCTCTCAATGTCGCCGTAGCAGGAGGAATACTAATGTATGAGATTGTTCGATCGTTTTGACTCTTATGCTAATTTTAGGGTATTAAATGAGTCTTGAAAGTTCTACTTATTTGTGGCCCCCTAATTATCTGAAATAAGAATAGGGGCAGAGCAAAGCCAAGCAGGGTCAGAGTGCCTGCTGCGCCGTCCGACTTATGATTTCTTCCTGGTGGTTTCGATCGAGGTCGACGAAATAATCCGAATATCCGGCTACACGCACAAGAAGGTTGCGGTAGTTTTCGGGCTTTTTTTGAGCCTCTCGCAGCGTTTTTGTATCGACGACATTGAATTGAATATGATGACCACCTAGTCGGAAAAAAGTCTTTATTAGACTTGTCAGATTATCGATACCTTTTTCTCCTTCTAGCGTCTGAGGAAGAAAACGCTGGTTTAGAAGACAACCACCAGTTTTTGCCGAATCTATTTTTGCAAGGCTTTTGATCACCGCGGTTGGCCCATTTCGGTCAGCTCCCTGTGCTGGAGATGCTCCGTCGGATATTGGAGAATGCGCATGTCTTCCGTCAGGGCTTGCTCCGGTCTTTAGTCCAAAGTATACATGGCAGGTTGTGGATAATAGGTCGATGTGATAGGTGCCGCCCCTAGGGGAAGCTCTTCCATCGATCGCCCCGAACCAGCTATTAAAAACACGCCGAGCAATGGAGTCGGCTGCTTCATCATCGTTTCCGAAGCGTGGCGTTTTGTTCGCCATAAGGAGCCTTAGACTCTCATTTTCTTGCCAATCCGAGGATAGAGCGCTGAGAAGCTCATTCCAATTTATATCTTTCTTTTCATATATGTGAGTCTTAATGGCAGATAGCGAGTCGGTCATTGTCCCGAGTCCGCAGCATTGTATATAGTCCGTATTATACCGCGCTCCGCCATTGTAATAATCCTTTCCCTTGGCGATACAGTCGGCTACCACAGAAGACAAGAAAGGCGCTGGCGCATACTCTGCGAACATGCGGTCTAGATAATTCGAAACCCTTACTTTTATATCGACGACATATTTCAGCTGGCGTTCAAAGGCAGCATATAACTCCTCGAAGGTCTGGAAACTGGATGGATCCCCTGTCCTAAGCCCAATCGCCTTGCCGCTTAATGGATCGATGCCATTGTTGAGAACGAGCTC
>DMNL01000117.1 GCA_003452735.1 Spirochaetaceae bacterium | reverse complement strand
CATAAACCATAGAAGCTCTCATTACCCATCGAAGAGAGAGCTATAAGCTCGTACCTCGTAAAAAGCTCACTTAAAGCTCTTTTTCTTACTTTTTTGTACTTGTTAATCCTTGCTCCATGTCTTATCCTGCAAAATCCTGTCCCTATTTTTTATTCTTACAATTCATGCCAGAATATTTTTAGACTTTTGAAAGAGGCTCAGTTATTCTATGATTTTGAGAAGTCATATTCGAGTTCGCGCTTTAGTGCATATTGTTCTAATGCAAGCTCTATGAGCTTATCTAGCAGTTCAATATAGGAGACTCCTCCATTTATGCACATTCGAGGGTACATCGAAATGGCAGTAAAACCAGGAATAGTGTTGATCTCATTTATAAACACCTCGCCAGTTATCTTCTCGACAAAGAAGTCAACTCGAGCCATACCTTTTATCGATGCATATTTATATGCAGAAAGCGCGAGGCTCATTATTCGATTCTTTGTCTCTTCCGATAGCGAGGCTGGTATTAAAAGGGTAGCGCCCTGTGGATCCTTATACTTTGCTTCATAGTCATAGAATTCGTGAGATGGAATTATCTCTCCTGGAGCAAAAACAACAGGTCGCTCATTACCAAGCACTGCACATTCAATTTCTCGAGCATTGATGAATGCCTCTATCAATGCATGCTCAGACCAGCGAAGAGCAAAGAGTATTGCGTTTTTTAGCTCCTCAGAATTATTGACTTTAGAGGTTCCGACCGAGGAACCTGAGCATGAGGGCTTTACAAAGCATGGCCAGCCAAATCTAGTTTCCACTCTTCGTGCAAGTATCTTTAGGTTTTCATCTGAGACATCTTCTTTTCTTACTGATATATAATCGACAACTGGCAGACCTGCCGACAGCCATAAGCGCTTAGATACTTCCTTGTCCATGGAGACCGCCGACCCCAAGACATCCGCGCCAACATAAGGAAGATCGACTGTTTCTAGTAAACCCTGGATCGTACCGTCTTCGCCAAAAGTTCCATGTAGCACAGGAAATACAACATCAATATCGAGTTTTTGCACTCCTTTCTTGGTTTCTAGACAGAGTCCTTCACCAGGGACAGCTAAGACGCGTTCAGTTTTTTCGACAGGAGGAAGAGAGCGCATTTGCCCTTTTTCAGGCGGTAAATAAGCCCACTCTGGAGGATACTGGAGGAACCATTCTCCTCTTTTGGTTATTCCAATTGGCACAATCGAATACTTCTCTTTGTCGAGGTAGGCTAAAATGCTGCTCGCTGAGATAAGCGACACTTCATGCTCACCAGATCTTCCACCATATAGCACTGCTATGTTCTTCATGTTTTATTTCCTTTCGCTCTTAATCCCAATCCCATGTCAGCTAGAATCGAACGCGCTTGGGTTTCTTCATCATAGGGGATAGTTCTGTCGGAATAAATAATAGAATTCTCATGGCCTTTGCCTAGAAGCAAAACAAGATCTCCAGGCTTAGCAAGGCTAAATGCCTTCCGAATTGCCGCCGGTCGATCCGGTATGAGATATAAGCGATCTTCTTTTGATAGCTCAGGACAACCCGAAGCAATCTCCTCGAGTATAGCCATTGGCTCTTCGCCCCTGGGATCTTCGTCCGTGAGAATTAAGATGTCACAATAATCCGCAGCAATGCGACCTTGCCGTGGTCTCTTTTCTCTATCTCTTTCACCAGCCGATCCAAAAACGCAGATGATTCTACCTTTCCTTTCTCTTCGAAGAGTGGGGAGTATTTCTTTAAATGAGGATGGCGTATGAGCATAGTCGATTATAACTTCGAAAGTTTGCCCTTCAAGAATTCGCTGCATTCTACCCTTTATTGGTTTGAGATACGGAAGAAAAGGAACAAAATTGCGCCAATGCAAACCTGTTGCGGTGGAGGCAGCGAGAATTGCCCCAAGCGCATTTTGAACATTAAAGTTGCCTGGAAGGTTGATTCGGGCTTGTAATGTCAGTAGCGGTGCAGCTTTAAGCGCTTGAGAACCTGTTATATGTTTCGGTTGAAGGCCATTATCTATAGCCATTTCTAGAGGCCCTTCTATGTCGAAGGAGGCGCCATTGGGATCTCCTATTATATTATGTGCTGAGAGATATGCTGGAGCACCTTTGCTCGAATATGTCAAACAATTAGCAGCAGATTCATGAGCAAAGTATGATGCATTTGGATCATCGGCGCAGATTATTCCAACAGGAGAGAGTATTCTGATTTTTTTATGCTCTTTTGCCCTAAGATCGACCCTATCGAGATTCTTTACTCCAGCCTCACCGAGGCGCCTAAATAGGTTTGCCTTATCGCTGCGATATTGCTCCCATGAGCCATGGAATTCTAGATGTTCATGAGTTACATTGGTAACAAGCCCGATATCGAAATGCACATGGGCAAGCCTTGCAGTTCGTGGAGAGAGGCCATGGCTTGAGGCTTCTACCACTGCAAAGCCTAGGCCATGGTCGCGCATTTCTGCCAACATCTGCTGTACAGTGGTTGCTTCGGGAGTTGTCTGATGTTGAGGATTTGGTTTTTCTCCCTCTCCAATATCGGACATTACAGTTGAAAAGAATCCTGCTTTGAAACCTGTTGCATTTAGAAGTTGGTAAATAAGAGATACCGTTGTGCTTTTACCCTCTGTGCCTGTTACGCCAATAACGCATAGGGAATCAGAGGGATTTTCAAAGAAACGAGCAGATATTGCAGACATTGTCCATCGGCAATCTATGACTTGAATCAGTGCGGGATTTATGGCTTTAGTCAATGGTTCTTTCAGCAGAAATTCCCTTAAGCGCTTCTCTAGCATGCCTTCATAGACAACTGCAACCGAACCATTTTGTATAGCTTGGATGATATATTCCTTGCCATCTGTATGAAGGCCAGGAAGTGCAAAAAACAGGGATCCAGCTTTACATTCTCTTGAATCATAGGAAAGATCCGATATCAAATGATGAACATCTCCTTCTATTGAGCTGATATCGAGTCCTTTGATTAGGTCTGATAGCTGTTTCTGCATATTGTTTTGAATTCTATCATAGGACTGCAGAGAGCTGCAATGAACTCTGGGGTAAACATTGATTAGGGGTCAAAGACAAGATGTTTTCCAAAGAATCATATATAATAATATAGATATCGCAATTTGAGCATCACAAATAGGATTATTTTGAGCTCAACAAAGGAAGGGAAAATGTATCATATTAGGGTGGAAGCCGAGTTTTCAGCAGCTCACAGGCTTGTTCACTATAACGGAAAGTGTGAGCGTTTTCATGGACATAACTATAAAGTAAGAGTTTGGGCTTCAGGTAAAGATCTTGGAGAGGGTGGAATGCTAATTGATTTTGGCATACTCAAGTCCGCATTAAGAGAATTGCTTGATAAGGAATTCGATCATCAAGATTTGAATCAGATAGCAGAATTGGAAAATGATCCAAGTGCAGAGAGAATTGCTGCTCTTATCTATACTCGATTACACAATGGCTTTCCTTGCTTGCCAATCTCAGCGGTAGACATTTTCGAAACAAGCAGCACCATGGCGCGTTTTGTCCCAGACGAATGACCTAATGCTTAATAATTGACACCAGACCTATATTCTATAAGTTCAATAGGTTTTGTCTTTTCAAAAGCCGCAGTTAAGATTTGCTAAGATTTAAAAGGCTTTAGAGTCTCAATGATCATCTAAATCGAGGGCATTCAAATCCCAGCCTTCGATTCGAAATATTGTTTTTTCGATGGTGCATTTTTTATAGAGAATATCTGCTAGCAGTCGTAGATTAGCCTTCTTGCCTATACATAAAGAAAGGCAAATATTGGTAGATATTGTCTTATATTTTATATATTTTAGAGCTTTATTAGTCTTATTAATTGATGATGTATAATATATTATACTATCTTCATCTTTTTTCAATGTAAAATGTAGACCCATCTCAGAAAGCCATTCCTCAAGAGCCTCATTGATCAATCTGCTTTTATCTGCAGGAATACAAGCCGAAAGTCTACAAACTTTTGCTGTCGGGAGCTCCTGAATCAATTCTATATCTTCCAAAAAAAGAGTCGATCCAGAATAGGCGCTTGAATTCGAAATTGATTCAATACCTCTGACATTCTTTAGAGCCGTTGCGGTAAGACTTATGACTTTTTTCATATTAGTTATATCTGGACCATAGATAGCAAAGTATTTTACCCCTGATATACCAAGCCTAGATCTATAGACCAAGGATGGAGAACTTATTGGCATAGAACTTTCCCAATCCAAATTTGGCAACTGAAGGTTACAATAAAAGAAACCCAGTTCCGAATTAGGGACCAAAGCTGATAAAGTTCTCAGAAGCCAGGTTCGTTCATAAGCAGGAGTCGAAAAAGCTAAGGCATTGTTCTCGCTTATTTTTATTAAAATTGAAGGGAAATGGGCTTTAGCTTTTTGTTGGGCCTTGATAATGTCTATGGTTTTTTTTGCTTCTATAGAGATCGACGAACCAGAATGATTCTCTATATATGAATTCCGAGAATCTCGATTATGCAAATAATTGAGCGATTGATCATAAAGCGCCGCAAGCATTTGCCAGTGTCTATCGCTTTCGATAAAATAAAAGTCAGGGCGATATGTTTTAGGTTTTTCTTCCAATAGTTGGTTAAAGATAGGCTGTTTCTCAAAGTAAGCACAAAGGCTCTCTAATGCTCGACTAGGAACATGAAGATCATAGAAAAACCCATTCTTAGGACAAGTTTGGAGCCAGTCATGCGCTATCGAACCCCCAAGTGAAAGAAGCTGATCCATCCAATAATCCTCGAAAGAGGACGCTAGTCGAAATTCTAGATTTGCTTGCTTACAACTTTTACAAAGGGCAGATGCAATGCTCTCCATAAGAGCCCTGTTTCCTTGCAATGGGGCAAATTGTAGAGGTGTAAAGGGTAACCTAACAAGATAGCCAGCTGAAACGATTACTCTTGTAACCGAGTGCGTTTCGATTTTGTGGTGGGCTAGTCTATCGCAAAAATGCGCGAATTCTTCTAAGTCACTTCCTTCCTCGAATCCTGAAATAATGAAAAAAAGCTTGATCTCTCTTGCTCTATTTTCGAGAATTCTTGTTATAGAAGTCCAAATTTGTTCTTCCGATATTCCCTTTTGGTAGTAGTTGCGAATTCTCTCAGAGATTCCTTCTATGCCAAGAGTAAAAGAGCGCTTCCCAGCAGCTAGTTCCGCGGCAAGAATTTCAGGTTTTTTATATAGTATATCGAGGCGTTGGCTCATCATTGAGACATGCATAAAATACTTGCCAAAAATCTGGATCAGCTGAATTATGTTTTTATGCATGTTGAAGTTGTAGCTGAAAAGCTCTACATCTGAGGCGCCACTTGCTCTTTTGAGCATAATTGCAGATTTGGATAAATGGTCGACAGGCTTTTCGATAAAAGGTCTTCTATCCCAGCCTTCGAGACAAAAGGTGCAATGGCCTATGCATCCAGCAGTAATTGCCAGCTTGATGCTATCTGCATTCTCACTATTTAGCATAATAGGCGAGGTAAGAACTGCTGGACGTTGGGTAGAAAGCGCTCGTTTACAGGCAAAACTCGAATCGCAGGGCCAGAACCCTTCGATTTCTGAAGCTATATGGGCGATGATCGACGATTTTGATAAGCCTGATCTTGAATCTTCGGCTGCAATGCGGACAATCTCCGATATTCTGCCCTCTCCTTCGCCAAAAAACATAGCATCGACAAGGCTATCGATTACCCTATTATCGGCTATTTTTACGAGCGAACCAGAACAGACTGCGCTCGATCCTCCAAGAAGAAGAAAAGGCAGACTATCGTTTTCCATCCTTTCTTGTCTTGAAAAAGGGATTCCAGATTGAGTGAGAAGCCAAGGGATGTTCAATAGTTCGAGGGAAAATGCACAAGAAATTAGAAGCATATTGAATTCTAAAGCACTTCTATTGGATGCGCGCCCTAAAAACCAAGGTCTGTTTTCCATAGAAAGGGCTTTTTTATGGGGCAAATTTGGCATAAATGCAAAATCGATATAGGCGGCGGGAAGAGCGCGCCTTGTTTCATCGAATAGCACCAGATGGGTATATGAGCTTTCGACATCCCGAAAGGGAGAGAGTCTTACGATTAGAATCCTATATTGAGCATCCTCGAAAAGCGGATTGGCCATATCGGCAGCTACAGCTTCTGTGATAATTTGAGGTTCATGAATTGCAGAAGCACTCATAGATGGCTCTTCGAGCGCTTTTGTGTTTCCATATCTTCAATTCTCTCAAAAAAGGCTTCGACCGAAGGTTCCACCACAGTTCCGTATTCAAGCCATTTTGTACGAAACACAAAGCCAAATCGTGTTGCGGTCCTTGAGGCACGTTCAAGTTCGAGCTTATCTGCAACCAGAATGCTTATTCCTTTTTTGCCTGCTCTTGCCGTACGGCCTGCTCGATGCACATATACTCCGCCATCTTCTGGCAAATCAAGGCTAATCACATGAGTTATATCAGGGATATCGAGGCCTCTAGCAGCAAGATCAGTTGTTATGAGCAGAGGAATACTGCCGGTTTTGAATTGTTCTATTATGGAATGTTTAGATTGCTTTTCCATTCTCGACACAAGGCTAGCGCATACCAGCCCAGAAGAGCACAGACGATCGGCGGCCCTTTGGACGCGATAGGCTTCGGACGCAAATATCAGGCAGCGCTTTGGATGTATGGCAACTATTATTTTCTTAAGAAGATCTATTTTTTTTCTGTGATCGGAATAGAATGCCCAATGCTCGATGGCTTGAGACAAGACTCCCTCACTTTCAAGTTCGATTACTATAGGCTTAGGTATCCATGGTTTTGCACTATTACGGATTCGTTCTGGAATAGTAGCTGAGGCCATCACGCGCGTGCAAAGCCGAGGAGCATTGGAGAGAAGATACTCCACAGGCTCAATATATTCTCTGGAAAACAACCTGTCTGCCTCATCGAGAATAAGAAACTCGAGATGAGAAAAATCGAAATAGCGTAAGCGTAGTAGGTCTGCAAGGCGCCCTGGTGTCCCTACTATTATGTGAGGATGCATTCTTAGCGCTTGTTTTTGGCGCGAAAATTGAGTTCCTCCTAAGAGAACAAGACTCCGAATCTGTGGAGAATTTGAATGATTTGAAATTGTTTTAGGAGCTCGAGCGTTTCCTTGGCTTGATTCTTGCAACTGGCTCGAGCCTGATTCCGATATTGCGCCCTTATCTTTTGCCTCTAGAGCCATGGCTAGCCGGGTCGAATGATTGGCTACTTGTACTGCCAGCTCTTGCGTAGGACATATTATAGCCGCTATCGGCCATCTTCTGTTAGCTTCCTCAATGTTTGACAATATCGAATTGTAGATGGGTAGAAGGTATGCGAGCGTCTTACCTGTTCCTGTCTCCGATTGCATGCTAAGATCCTTCTTTTCTAGAAGGAGAGGCACTGTGTGCTTTTGAACTTCTGTTGGTTCATGAAAGCCAAGTATCTCTAAAGCATTTATGAGATTCGCATTTATGCCTAAACTCGCAAAGTCGTTCATGCTATAACGCTATACGAAAAGCACTGACTTTTGCAAGACTTCATTGTATCCCTTTAGATTTTTGCTTGCCCGATGAGATTTGTGAGAGTATAGTAGATTGGAGGCCTCCCGATATGCATGCTTTGATATCGAATAAAAATTCTCTTGAGCTGGATGCCCTAACAAGAACCGAATTCAATTTTTCTGTAGACCATCTCATGGAAATTGCTGCAATTCGCTTATGGCAGACTCTTGTAAGCGAAGTATTTCTTAAAAAAGATATTTCAAATCTAATCTCCGCAAACTCGGTGTCATCTCAGCAGCTTAACATAGCTGCTGTATGCGGGAAAGGCGATAATGCTGGAGATGCCCTAACCATGTTGCGGCATGCAAGATTAGGAGGTTATTCTCGGCTCACTGCATATATACCCGAACCCTGCACCATGAAGCCAGATGTCATCTTAAATTTACAGCGGGCAGAGCGATGTGGGGTAAAAATCATATGTTACGAAACAGTTGACCCAAAAAGCATTAGTGAACAGCTTTCCACAAATGATGTTATTCTCGATGCCTTGTTTGGAACAGGAATAGATGGACCAGCTAAGGGGAAGTCCTCAGATTTAATCCGACTTCTTCGAGATATAAGAATATCCCGCAACGAAATGGGCAAAAAGAATCCTCTCATTGTATCGTTAGATGTTCCTTCTGGGCTTAGTGATGCATGGAAACCGGAGTTTCCGATCGTTTGTGCCGATGTTACGCTCTGTATAGAGCCTATGAAAGAGTCGCTATATATGCCAAGCGCAAGGCCATATGCAGGAGACATTTTTCCAGTTGGAGGCATTTTCCCTCAATGGACGAAGTCATCGACGCAGAATACATGGCTTTTGGAAGAAAGTGATATGAAGAGCTTTTTACCCCCGATCTCTCCATGGGCATACAAGATGCAACGAGGGCGAGTGGCTGTGTTTGCTGGAAGCTCAAGCGGAGCAGGAGCCGCTCTGCATTGCATACATGGGGTAGCATCTGCTGGGGCAGGATATATCGCCCTTTTCTGTGATAAAGAATTATTTTCGGCCTATCTCGCGTCTATAGGAGAGAATGCTATTGTTCGTGTATTTTCGAAGGACTCATTTTCGCCAGAATGCTGGGATGTTGTAATTGCTGGCCCTGGGTGGGGAATCGATTTGGAGAGGGAGAGAATTCTTGCTATGCTTTTCCAGACAGATATACCACTTGTTCTCGATGCAGATGGCGCTCGGATGTTTGCAAGGATCGCAAGCAAAAATCAGGATTCTAGCTTTTGTAGAGCGCCCATAATTCTGACTCCACATCCTGGCGAATTTAGCGAGATGCTTCCGATTTTGAAGTCAGTTCCTTTAGATCCTTTAGCTAATGTTTCGGAGACAGTAGCATTGGTAACAGCATTTGCCAAGAAGTACGGAACAACGCTTGCTCTAAGGGCCTCCACAACTCATGTAGGTTTACCAGATGGCTCTTGTTACATATATGATGGAAGCACACCTGGGCTGGGCATTGCAGGGTCAGGAGATGTATTGTCTGGAATGATTGGAGGTTTTCTTGCTCGGTGGTTAGCTTTCTTAAAAGAAACAGGAGAGAACCGAGAATCGACAAATGCCGCTATCCCTTCTGATAATCCTATGACAAAAGCATTATTAGGGGCGATATTAGTGCATGGCTCAGCAGGAAAACAGCTTTGGCTCAAAAAGGGATGGTTTACGCCTATAGACCTTGCAAATGCTTGTGCTCGTATAAGTAGCGGAGTCATGGACACTAATGTGTATGATGATAGATAGCAGTGAGAAGTACAGATGTCTGGACAAGATGATACTACCGATATGATTGAATATCTCCGATCAGTAGCGGGCATTGCGATTCAAAGCGATCTATTATTCATTGCCAGGCGTAAGCAGGATCATACGGAAATGAGCCACCGCTGGGAATTTCCAGGCGGAAAAGTAGAAGAAGGCGAATCAGACGAATCTGCTCTAAAGCGCGAATTCCTTGAGGAGTTTGGCGCTGATATTGATGTGATAAGGTTTCTAGGCGAGAGCGTTTTCCAGAACAAGGGAAAGACTCGGACTCTTGCCGCCTGGCAGGTCTCGCTTAGTTCAGGACAAATCCAGCATCTAAATGAGCATGTCGAAGTAGCGTGGCTTCCTATAGAATATATTTCGAAGATGGAACTCGCCGATTCCGATCGTTCTCTAATTCCAATAGTGGAAGCGGCTATGAATTCCAATAGTGGAAGCGGCCATCAAGTTGGGTAATTAAGGCTTATTGTTGCCCTTACTTCTCTTCTGAGTCGATTTGAGATTCGGAAGTCGATATATCGAAGTTGGCAATGTTGGGCACTTCAGCCTGATCGTTTTCTCTAATCTCAAGGCTATTGAGGAGAATCTCAACCTTGCCCTGAAGCTCATCTAGTTCCTTCCTAAGCTCTCGGGCGAGCACAACAGCTTCCTCGAAAAGGCTGAATGATTTTTCCAAAGGAAGATCCGGCTCCCTCATTTTTTCTGCTAATTCCTCGAGATGTGTAATCCTTTTTTCAAAATCTTTCATCCCTGACTCCTTTTGTCGCTAGCATTTCTGATTGATCTTACATCAGCATCGGCTTCGCCTTCGTAGAACATGATATTGATAAAATCTCCTTGTGCGAGAGTTCTGGAAGATCGGACAATATCTGTCCCATTTTTCTTGACAACTGAGAAACCACGTTTCATTACTGCCTTAGGATTAGCTATTTCTATGGCGCTCGAAGCAATAACTAAGCGATGATTTAGGTCTTCGATTCTTTTCTGAAAGCAATTCCTTATATTTTCGATAGCAGCATCAAATCTCTGGCTTGCGACAATATTTTTTCGCAGTATGATGTCTTCCAGAATGCGAGGAGAAGATGAGGAGAGCCTTTGTCTCGCACTCGCAAGAGCATGCTTCATCGATTGCCCCAAGATGTTCTCAAAATGAGTGAACTCTTTATATATTAAATCTAGATCACTACATGCCATCTCGGCCGCAGCCGAAGGTGTTGGAGCTCGTAAATCCGCCACATAGTCGGAAAGAGCCCAGTCTGTCTCATGACCTACTGCGCTTATTATTGGAATGTGCGATTCTGCGATTGCGCGAATCACTACTTCTTCTGAAAAAGGTAGCAAATCTTCGATAGAACCTCCTCCCCGTCCAACAATGAGCACATCTGCCAAATTCCAGCGGTTCGCCTGTTGAATTCGTGCCGCTATTGAAGCTGCCGCTTCTTGTCCCTGTACCAATGTTGGAAGTATCAAAATACTCACTTTAGGATTGCGCCTATGAAGCACCCGAATGATATCGCGTATCGCTGCGCCCGTAGGACTCGTCACAACTCCTATTCTGGTAGGGAAAATAGGGATTTTTTTCTTTCTAGACTCATCAAATAGGCCTTCCTCGGCAAATTTTCGTCTGCGCTGTTCTAGCATAGCAAGAATGTCGCCAAATCCTGTTTGTCTCATGCTTCTTGCAATGAGCTGATATTGTCCTCTTTGTGCATAGACTGATATAGCGCCGCGTGCCCATACTCGCATACCGTCTTTGGGTACAAAAGCAAGGGTCAGCAAATCCCTACGAAACATGACTGCCTGTAACACAGCATCTTCATCCTTGAGAGAAAAATAGAGATGCCCCGAAGCTGCAATCTTACAGTTTGAAACCTCTCCCTCGATGATAACATCAGGGTATTTACCCTCTAAGTCTTTTCTTATAAGAGAAGTGATCTGAGAAACAGTAAGCGGAGAGGATAGGTGGGTTTCGGCATCAAAATTATAATCGAAGCTCATAATCAGATTTTACCAAAATGTTTACCTTAGGTGAATGTCGCATACTGGCTGAATTTTTATCATAGCATTAAACTGAGAGTTATGATGAATCCCCATGATCTTCCTATATATCAGCAGAAAGCTAGGATCCTTGAAGCTTTATCGAAGAATCAGGTTATTGTCGTGGAGAGCCCTACAGGTTCCGGTAAGACTACACAGCTTCCAATTATACTCTATGAAGCCGGATATGCTGCAGATGGAAAAATAGGAATTACACAGCCAAGGAGAATTGCGACTTTGTCTGTAAGCGATTTTATTGCTCGTCAGCTCAACACCACTGTACCGGGAGTCGTTGGTTACAAGATGCGTTTTGAAGATGTGACAGCCCCTAATACAGCCATAAAAATAATGACAGATGGCATTCTCTTGCAAGAAATGAAATTTGATCCATATCTTTCTTCTTACAGCATAATAATGGTAGACGAGGCACACGAACGAAGTCTGAACATCGATTTTATACTTGGGCTTCTTAAAAAAGTCATTGATACGAGAAACGACTTTAGGATAATTGTATCATCAGCGACAATAAATGCTGAAGTTTTTTCTGAATATTTTGGAGAATGCCCCATTGTAAGGATCGATGCTCCCATGTTTCCAGTCCAAATCCGCTATGATGCAATTCGGCCAGCTTCAGATATAGGATCAAAGTATATTTCGAGCACCAAAGAAAGCGAAGAAATATATTTTCGATCTTCGGATGAGGCTCTTTATGAAAAGATTCTTTCTATTATAGACAGAGTACTCAGAGGAGAAACAGACGCTGAACCCGGAGATATTCTGATTTTTCTTCCCGGGGAGAAGACGATTAAGGAGTGCCTACAAGTTTTGATGACAAGCCGTTGGGCCTCTCAGCTCGATTGTATTCCGCTATATGCGCGCCTTGGCAAGGATGAACAGGAAAGGGTTTTTGAAAGCCCTCCGCCGGGAAAGATCAAGGTGGTAATAGCTACCAACATTGCAGAAACAAGCGTCACTATCGATGGAATAACTGTTGTTATAGACTCTGGACTAGCTAAAATCAATTATTACAATCCCAAAACTTTTACAGCTAGCCTAATCGAGACTCCTATTTCCAAGGCTTCTTGCAATCAGCGCAAGGGCAGGGCAGGACGTACACGCCCTGGTATCTGCTACCGTTTGTATTCCCTTAAAGATTTTGAATCGCGTCCTCTCTATCCCACCGAAGAGATTAGAAGGACAGATCTATCAGAGGTTCTGCTACGAATGGCTGAACTGGGGATAACAGATTTCGAACACTTCGACTTCATAACAAAGCCGCCAAAGAGCGCAATTCGAGGAGCCATAGAAGCGCTCAACATGCTAGATGCACTAAATCCAGATAGATCTCTTACACATATAGGCGAAATGATGTGTGCCTTCCCGCTTTTACCAAAACTGTCGCGAATGATTGTGGAGGCAATCCTCAAGTATCCAGGTGTTCTGAGTGAGACGCTTATAGCTGCGGCTTTTCTATCAACCACGAGCCCATATGTTCTTCCTCCAGGTGAAGAGACTGAGGCACGCGCCGCTCACCATCGCTTTCGAGATCCTATGGGTGATTTTGCATCATATCTAAAGCTCTACGAGGCTTTTTCCTCAGCCAGGGATAAAACAAAATTCTGTGAGCACAACTATTTAGATGAGCGCACGCTTCGAGAAATCCTTAGAATCAAGGAGCAACTCGATCTAATCGTATCGGATATGGGTATTCCTATTGGATCAGGCGGTTCTATTGGCGATTATTTATGCGCTGTCAGTAGAGGGCTTATTCAATTCGTATGTGCACAGCAAGGGAGAGGTATGTTTAGTTCTCTCACCGCTGAAAAAATCCATATTCATCCGGGCTCGGTAATGTTTCGACAAGATGCAGATTTCATCGTTGCAGGCGAGATTGTCCGTACTACCAGAATGTATGCAATGTCCGTTTCTCCTCTTTCTAGATCACAACTATATAGAATATCTCCAGAACTAGCAGAACAGATTATTGCATTAAAGCAGAAGGAACCTATATCAATCTCACGTAGTAGAGAAGACCGAGAGCTAAAAGAAACCATCTCTGATAGAAAACATTTGCCAAAGGAGAGCAAACTAGGGCAAATCTCCAAAAAAGACAACAAGGTTGAGCGACGAGTAAAGGTAATCGGCTCAGGCCAGAATGAGACTATCTTGCTGGGCGGAGAGGTTTTTGAAATCGATAGCAAGAAGCCAAAAAGGACTGTAGTGCTCGACTGGGTTCAGCTCACCAAGATTCTTAACAAGCTCGAGCCTTCTGATAAGTTGATAAGCAAGGGACTCAGGGCGCGTGTAGAATGGAATGGCATGATATTATTCAATGGAGAAAAATTCTCTACAGTTGTAAAAGCTTCGAAATGGATCGACCCCGATCGAGATATGAATGCAGCGTCTCCTCCAAATATGAATTTTTCTCTAAAAGAAGGCACTTCCGAAGGATTGCAGACCCTAGATGCGCTTGTTGCTTCTTTTGACCAGATCCTACGAGTTGTCAGGATAGGAAATTCTAATAAGCTCAAATTTGTTGGATTGCATTCTGATAGCGCTGGGAACTTTTGGTATCAACCAGCATCTCATTTTGCCGATGCTATAGCCCAGAGTCTAGCAAGCATGGAACTTCTTGTGGATTATGCAAAAAAGTACAATGCGCCTTTGTCACTCAAAGAGAAGATTAGCATGTACTATAGGCGACTTAGCGACTTTTTCAACATGATCTAAATCACTAGTTCTTCTTGTAGAACAGCTCGAAAGGCTCGCTACCAGCCTCTTTCGCGAGGTTTTCAAATCTGGTTTCCGGGCGCCATTGCTGATGAGGTGCGAAGCTCCCGTATACATTTTCGAGTAGCGAGCAAGCATCTAGTGAATCTTTAGCAAAACAAGCATACTCTTCTATGTCAGTTACGCAATAAAGATAACCACCTTGTATAAGTTTTTGAGCCATAAGGCAAACGATTGGATACTGCATGAGTCTGCGTTTATGGTGTCGTTTTTTTGGCCAGGGATCAGGATAAAAAACATGGATGCCAGCCAGGCTTGCAGGCGCTATCATGTGCTTCAGTACAGTGATAGCGTCTTGTTGCAATATGCGTACATTCTCTATCACATGAAGTTCGAGGTCCATTATAAGCCTTCCTACGCCAGGCGCATAAACTTCAATTCCAAGATAGTTGAATTCAGGTCTTTCTTTAGCAATCCGCCATGTTGCTTGTCCAGATCCAAAGCCAATCTCTAAGATTATTGGTTTAATCTGAGGGAATAATGTTTCTGTAACCAGAAATTTGTCCGAATAGGGAATGATATATTTCGGTCCTAATGATTCTATGGCTCTGCGTTGGCCTTCGGTGATTCTTCCAGATCTTTTCACAAAAGAATGAACGCTTCCATCAATAAGGCCAATTTCTTGGCTCATCGATTGATATTTCTTAGATTTTTGGCCTTGGCCCTTTTCTTCCATTTCAGGTCTTAACATTCAAGGAGCTCCTGATGGATTCACAGAGGCTATCGAAATCCAAACACTCTATGTTCTTCCGCTGAGCTAGAATCCTTAGATTATACGGGCCTTTGGCCGAATTAGCAAATAAAGCGAGCGGAATATGTTTTCGCTCAGCATAGGTATACTGAGCTAGAGTTTTTTTCTCCTCAGGGAATACCTCGCAGGAAAAGCCAGCATCTCTAAGATGTGCTGCAAGCGCATGAAGCTCTGATATCGCGATACTTTCTGCATTTCCTTTTTCTTGATTCATAATGAGCACTTGGGTCGATATTACTGAGTCGTTTATTTTGCCGATTGTCTCTAAAGCTGCAATTAGTCTATCCAAACCAATTGAAGCTCCAACTCCAGGCATTTTTCTTTCGGTATATAGGCTTGCGAGTTCATCGTATCTTCCTCCAGAGCACACAGAGCCAATTTCTGGCAGAGCTCCAAGCGATGTCTCTACAACCATTCCAGTGTAATAATCCAGCCCGCGGGTGATGCTCGGATCGAGCACTATCCGATTATCAAAGCCTGTTGCAGCCACACATTCCATAATTTCCAGCAGGCGACTTTTTGCTGATTGCGCATAAACATCATTTTTATTGCAAAAACTTATCATTTTTTCTAAAGTTGCCTCAAAACTGTCTTCTTTTTTAATAAAAGAGAGAATATCGGCTGCCAATTCCAAGCCAACCAGCTTGGAAAGCTTTTCAAGAGTATTCTCAAAACCTATCTTTTCAAGTTTGTCTACAGTCCTAAGAATTTCAGCAGACTTATCCAGAGCGCCAATACGCGCCAGAAATCTATTGAAAAGCGCGCGATGATTGATTCGGAGCGAGAATTCTCCAACATCGAGTACAATCATCGCTTTTGCCGCCGTAAGCAGAATATCAGCATCTGCAGAACTTGAATCTGTACCTACGATATCGAAATCGCATTGCATGAATTCTCTATATCTTCCACGCTGAGTATTCTCTCCGCGCCAAACCTTTGCGATGTGGTATCTCCTAAAGGGTAAGTACAGTTCTTCGACATGTTCTGCCATAAATCGTGCAAAAGGCACTGTCAAATCGAATCGCATGGCTATATCTCGGTCACCATGATCAAGAAAGCGGTATACTTGCTTGTCTGTTTCCCCGCCTCCTTTTCCAAGCAAGATATCGGCATATTCGAGGACAGGAGTATCTATAGGTACAAAACCGAATAATGAAAAGACTTGCTCCAGTTTTTTTACGAGAGAGGAGCGAGTTATCTCCGCATCAGGAAGAAAATCGCGAAAACCTTTTAACACTCTCGGCTTAATTATAGGCATTAACCAGCTCCCTCGATATAGAATTGAACGATATCGCAATGAAAAGTTAAGCAATTATGAAAATAATTCGCAATGGATGCAAGAGGTCTAATTGTACGCAAAAGAGATGTGGGCAAATGGGGGTGCACGACAATTTTGTGCAAAGGTAGCTACGCAGCATTTTCTGTGCTTGTCCTTCGCATTCTTTTGTGATATATAAATAAAGCCCTCTTTATCCGGTTCTTTCAACCGGATCATCAGCACTCGTATGAGTGCATATGTCCACAGGGAGGATTTAATGAGACAGTATGAACTTGTCACTGTGCTGAACTCAGAAGAAGAAGAATTCAAGTCCGGCAAACAGGCAATCGTTGATCTGCTTTCGCAGTATAAGGCGATTGATGTCAAAGAAGAAGATATGGGAGATAGGCCGCTCTCATATCCAATCAAGAAAAAAACACGCGCTCATTATGTGCTTTATCGAATGAGTTTTGACCCTGCTTCTATTGCTTCGCTTGAGCGCGCAATAAAGCTAAACCCTTTGGTATTGAAACACTTGGTCGTAAAGATTGAAGAATAAGGCCATGTCCCACAAGGACTAAAGGAGTATATTGTGAGCGATATCAACGTAGTAGTGTTAGTTGGGCGTCTTACCCGCGATAGCGAATTGAAATATACGCCATCTGGGCTTCCAATATGCCGTTTTTCTATTGCAGTGAACCGCTCTAAAAAGCAGGATGATCAATGGGTCGATGAGCCGCATTATTTTGATATCGAGTTTTATGGGAAAAGCGCAGAAGGGCTAAGTAAATATCTTCTCAAAGGCCGACAGGTTGCTGTTCAAGGTGAACTTCGCCAAGACAGGTGGGAAAAAGATGGCCAGCAGCGCTCAAAAGTCGTTATTGTCGCTGGAACTATTCGACCATTGGGAGCTCCTCCTCAAAATAGTGGTGAAATGGGTGGTAGAAGATATGCCGCAGATACTATTCCATCAAAGACAGAATCTGCCAATAATCAGATGCCTATTCCTCCGGCAATAGACGAGTTTACTGATGATATTCCATTTTGACAGGAGATTAATATGGATGAAGTAAGAGATATCGATGAATCAAGAGCTTCGAATGCAGAAGCGGATCAACAAGAATTACACAGAGATCAGGATGACAGGAATGGCGTTCGTAAAGGGAAGGGCTTTTTCCGCAAAAAAGTCTGTCGCTTTTGCACTCAGAATGTAAAGATCGATTACAAAGACGCCGAGCTTCTTCGGCGTTATACGACTGAACGCGGAAAGATTCTTCCTAGGCGCATTACCGGTACCTGCTCAAAGCATCAGCGTATGCTAGCAGTCAATATCAAGAGGGCTAGAGCCCTTGGGCTTCTTCCCTATGTCATAAAATAGCCTAGCGTTTGGAATCTGATCCAAAGAGTGAGCGACATTGATGGAAGCATCTCAGAGCATAAAGTCAGCATCGTCTAGCAAGTATTCATGGCGTGTCTTTATTCCATTTGGATTTTTGTCTGGATTCTTATATGCAAGCGGTTTTCTTGCATTCGCATTTCTAATTCCCATTCAATATGTATTTCGAAAGGAGAACAAAAAAGAGGGTTTGCTCTCCATGCTAGTATCTCTCTTGATAATAGCAGTAATAAGTGCAATTGAACTTTCTAAGATGAATTGGATAGAGCTACCCATGTTGCTTCAGACTCTAATACTGCCAGCATTGCTTCTAGCAACAATAGGAGCCATGAATCTACTCAAGGGTGATGCCTGGGTAAAAATCATAGCTGCCACAGTAGTTCTCTCTATACTCTTTGCTTATATTTTTAGTATTAGTCTAGGCACGCCAGAAGTGCAGAGATCGATGGCAGATATAATAGCCAATCTTCTGAGCTCATCAGGCATTCAAGATTTAGATGCATCAACTATAGAACAGAGCTATGTAATTCCTGCAGTATCGATCATTATTAGATTGATTGGTGCAGCATCGTGGTTGTTGCTTTCAGGTAGTTGGCATATAGGCAATAGTCTTGCATCTAGTAGATCATCCAAGCAAGAAGGAGAGACAAAGAAGAAGGCATTTGTATTCAATGTGCCTTCATGGCTTCTGTGGCCAAGCATTTTAGCTTGGCTTGCTCTGCTCTGTGTGCTTTATGGGAATATAAGTGGTATCTTTGCCATAATTGCTTGGAATGCTTCTCTAGCCGCTGCTTGTTGGTATGCATTTCAGGGATTTAGCTTAATTTCCCATTTTTTTCAATCTAGAAATATGCCGCGCATAACTAGCTTATTATTGGTTTTGCTCGTCATACTCATGTTTTTCGAAGCTAAGATCAGGATTGCCGTTGCAATTCTGGCGCCGATGCTTGGTGTATCGGAAGTGTGGTTGCAATATCGAATACATAAAGGAGCCTGAATATGAAAGTTATATTAAATCAGGACATACCCAATTTGGGTGAAATAGGAGACATCAAAGAAGTTGCGTCAGGATATGCGCGCAATTATCTTTTGCCAAAAAAAATGGTCATGGTTTACAATGAAAAGACCGAAGCAATGTTTTTGAAGCGACAAGCGGAGATTCAGGCTATAAAGGAGCAGAAAAGGCTTTCTTCTCGCTCTCTAAAAGAGAGAATAGAGTCAGAACCTCTTGTCATCTCGATGCCTGCAGGCAAAAATGGAAAGCTGTATGGTGCAGTTACTAGCCACACAATTGCAGAAGAGCTTTTAAAAAAGAATATAGAAATCGATAGAAAGAGAATCGAAGTACCCGATCGCACGATTAAATCTGTCGGCAACTATAAGATCCTGATCAGGTTGTATGAAAAAGACGAAGCCATACTTCACTGCAATATAGAAGCTCAAGCATCAGCGAGTATAGAGGAGAAAAAGCCTTCCGAAGAAGTAGGGAAAAAGCGTAGAAGCCGCAGGCAACGTACAGAATCTGAACCAGCCAGCCCTGAAGAGCAGGCAGCGGCCTTCGAAGCAGCCGTAAATCGTGGTCATTTGAGCTGATCTAGTATTTAACCCTATAAGAGGGTAGGGTATATCTAGAGGATTTTTAGATGGCAGGTCCATCGCTTAAAGACAAGTTGCCGCTATATAATGGAGATGCTGAACAGGCATGCTTGGGGGCTCTTCTTTTAGACCCCGAGTCGATAAACAATGTTTTAAGATATCTGCGTCCTGATAGCTTTTATGATTCAGCCAACCAGGAAGTATTTGAAGCGCTTCTTGCCATGCATGAAAAGGGACAGAAACCAGATCTCATAACACTATCAGAAGAGTTGCGAAGCCGCGGTAGCCTTGAAAGGATTGGGGGGAGTGCCTATATTGCCAGTCTAGCCTCATTTACTCCTTCAGCAGCGAATATCGAATACTATGCGAAAATTGTGCAAGAAATGGCTACAAGGCGGCGCCTAGTACATCTTTCTGCCGAAACTGCAGCCATGGCTCACGAGGAAACCAAGGATATAGATGCGGTTCTAGATGAAATACAAGCTAAGATATTCGAGATATCGCAGAATCGCAGGACTGCCGACTATCACTCCGCCAAAGAGATTGTAACGGAGACAATGCTGCTTATAGAGAAGCTCAGCACTGATCCCAGCGCTTTTACCGGTATACCTTCTGGGCTCACTGATCTCGATGCTATAACGAATGGTCTTCAAAAATCTGAGTTCATTGTTATAGGGGCTAGGCCTTCGGTAGGAAAGACCGCCTTGGCTCTTACAATGGCAGCTCATGCCTCGATTAATCTCAAGATTCCAGTTGCATTTTTTTCTTTGGAGATGTCGGAATCAGCAATCATGCTGAGGCTTATTGCTTCTGAGGCAAGGATTCCTGCCGACCGCATAAGAACAGGCCGAATAAAGACCACCGACTATGACAGCCTAATGGAGGCAGCCTCGAGAATCTATGAAGCTCCTCTCTACATTGTAGACCTGCCAAATATGAAACTCCTTGAGCTCAGAACAATGGCGCGAAGGCTAGTCCTCGAACGAGGGGTCAAAATAATATTCATCGACTATCTTACCCTAATAACACATGAAAACGCTGATTTGCCTCGTTGGGAACAGATAGCAGCCATCTCGCGGTCACTAAAGGCTCTCGCTAGAGAACTTGATATCCCTGTCGTGGCTCTTTCGCAGCTAAAACGCGAAGCAGAGGGAAAACAGCCGACTCTTGCTGATTTGCGTGAATCGGGCTCGATTGAACAAGATGCAGATCTTATAATTTTTCTTCATAGAGATCGAGAAATTTCCAAGACTTATGAGTCACAATCCGATCAAATCGAAACAGATATTATTGTTGCCAAACAGCGCAATGGACCAACAGGTAAGGCCCCGGCCTGGTTCAAGAGCAGCTATGCAAAATTTGTGAACATGGAGCGCAGAGATCGCACATAAGGAAGTGTCGATTTTCCATAGCAGAAAGCAAGCGGTTTTCCAGATATTATATCTTAAAGAGCCTACCTTTGGATTATTTCCATAAGCTAAATCCTCATTTACCCAAAAAGAAGAAAATATCGCTCATTGTGGCTATAAGTAATAGCAAAAGAATAGAAGCCGCCCCAATAAACTGATATCGATAAAGCGACTTGGCATTAATTGGGCGTCTTCTAATAAGCTCTATCAAATAAATAAGGATACGACCACCATCTAATGCAGGAAGCGGAAGAAGGTTCATGATGGCAAGCCCAATCGATATAAAAGCCAGGAAATCAAGAATTGGCACAAGCCCTGCTAGACCTTCAGTCTTTATTTGTTCGGATGCAGCGGTTCCAATTAGGTATGTCAATCTGGCTGGTCCGGAGATGGCTTTGAAGACATTTACACCGCGAAAAAGAAGTCCTATGCTCTTTATTTCTAATGAAAGAGTTGAGAAAGTCTCTTCTACTCCCATCGAAATAGCCTCTGGGAGCGATTTAGCTTTTTCAGTTCTCAAGATACCTTCGAATCTAAGGCCCGTCTCTTCAAGAGATTTTGCCACGACGACCATTGAGAGAGTCTGATCTCCGCGCTTTACCCTGAGACTAACAGAGCCATTTGCATTGTTGAATACCTGCATAAGATCTATTGTATTTGAGATGACTTTTCCATCTGCTTCGATAATCATGTCACCTGGATGAAGATCTGCAATTGCTGCAGGGCTCTTTTCTTGCACTGATTCTACGATAGGATCTATCCAAGCATATACGCCAATTACGCCAACACCAGTATTTGGATCGAGCCGGGGAGTTATAAGGAGAGAATGAGCCTCACCGTTTCTTAATACCTCAACAGACATGGTCTTTCCAGGATTAATAGCAATGATCTCCTGGAGATCGCTGTAATCACTTATTTCCTTACCATCAATTGAGATAATCTTATCGCCCGTCTTAAGGCCTGCGATATCTGCAGGATTGGGCATTTCGTTTTGAAGAGTGGATCCTATTTCGCTCGAAAGAATGATCTTATTCGGTGCTGTTACAGTTGTAGTTCCTATAGATACGGCTAAAATAAAAATAAAAGCAGCAAAAAGTACACTGAAGAGGGGCCCAGCAGATGCAATGAAAATTCGCTTCAATGGAGAGGCCGAAAAAAAACTACCTTTTTCTGAAGGGATGTATTGAAGATTTTGATCTAGCGCTGCTTGAAATCCCTCTTCTCCCTTTAGCTTGCAATATCCTCCAATAGGGAAGGCACAAAGCTTCCATTCAGTCTTTTTGCCCTTGTGAGAAACTATTGAAGGTCCCCAACCCACAGAAAAGGCCTCTACTTCTATGCCAGACAAGCGAGCAAAGACAAAGTGGCCAAATTCATGAAATAT
>DMNL01000073.1 GCA_003452735.1 Spirochaetaceae bacterium | reverse complement strand
AGTCGCCATCGCTCTATCGCTGCATGGTCTCCACTCACCAATACTTCTGGGACAAATAAATTATCATATTTGGCAGGCCTTGTATACTGGGGATACTCTAGAAGGCCTTTTGAAAAACTCTCTTCCGAAAGAGAGTCACCTGAAATAACACCGGGTATAAGGCGATACACCGCATCAATCACAACCATCGCCGCTATCTCTCCACTCGAAAGCACATAATCCCCAATAGAAACCACATCTGTAATTCTTGTATCGATTATTCGCTGATCTATTCCTTCATATCGGCCACAGAGAAATATAAGATTTTCCTCGCGGGCAAAATCCAGCGCCATCGCCTGATTGAAAAGCCTACCGGATGGGGTAACATAGATTGTCCTCAGTTCTGGAGATCCCGCCGCTGCAAGAGCCCTATCTAAAGGCTCTGGCTTCATCAGCATGCCTGGGCCACCTCCAAATACCTCATCGTCACATTTACGATGGCGATCAAAAGCATAGTCCCTTATATTGACAAGCTCATAAGATATGAGCCCCTTCGCCACAGCGCGTTTCATTATGGAAGCAGAAAAATAAGCTTCAAGGATCTCTGGAAATAACGAAAGCAGCTTGATTCTCATTCCAGAATCCATGGGCTAATAATCTCGAGTTCGCCCTTCTCTTCGTCGATTTTGCCGATGAATTCCTTTCGGAAGGGGACAAGGATTCTTTCTTCTAGATCTCTCTGAATTTCCAAGAGATCGCTTTCTGCTCCCTCGATAACCGCAGTGATCATCCCAACATTCGCTCCGTTGGCTATTACTGTCATTCCAACAAGATCCGCGATATAGTATTCTCCAGATTTTTTGGGACTGGCCTCAGACCTCGGCAGAAAGATATCCCGTCCGACTAACTGGCGAGCTTTTTCGGGCGTTTCAAATCCCTCGAATACTATGCTTACCCCCCAGCTTGCCTTTAATAAACGCAAAACTCTTATGGGCTTGGCATCTTTCAATCCTTCTCTACCGCCCAAAAGGAATTCTTGAGCACCTTCGATGTGCGAATACTCTCCCGAATAGCTGAATAATCTGAGCTCACCTGCCAGACCCCTTACGGCACCGAGCCTTGCCACAGCGAGATATTCTGGTTTTTGCCTATCATGCATAATGAAAAATCAAACTCAGTCAAGAATCTCCAAGATCACACGTTTTGACTTGGATGATGCAGAAGCAGAAAGAATAGTCCGAATCGCACGAGCGATTCTGCCATTTTTTCCTATGACCTTGCCTATGTCGCTCTCTGCAACCCTTAGCTCGAGAATTGTCGATTTCTCTCCCTCTACTACCTTGATATCGACGGATTCAGGATGATCGACTAGTGATTTAACAATATATTCAACAAGATCTCGTTCCATAGTGTTCTCGCTGCTCATTTTAGCTGGATGCCTTTTTTATTCAAAAGAGAACGCACAGTGTCCGAGGGTTGGGCACCTTTTGCAAGCCACTCTCTTACTTTGGCTTCATTTATGCTTATCTGCTTGTCCTCTGCTTCTATTGGATGATAGTATCCAATCTCATCAATAGTCTTGGAATCGCGAGCCGAGCGGGAATCCATGACGACAATACGATAATATGGTCTGGCCTTGGCACCAAACCTTTTGAGCCTGATACGTACGCTCACACTAATCCTCCTGCATACAAAAAATGCAAAGTGGGCTTCGCCTTATCCGCACATCCGTTCCTTAACAAAGCCCGATCTATGGAACATGTGCGGGAAAGTTATATCCTATCAATGGCCAAATAGTCAACGCGGCAGCTTGACTATTTCCAACTTTACATTTATGGTAATAATGTCAAAATAGTTGATGGAGGGTTTTGGCAATGGCAAATACAATCCCTCAGATGTACATTGAGCTCGCTCAAAGACAGCCCAATGTCCCAGTACAGCTTTCTAAAGATGCGCAGGGCGATTTTCAACCTATAACCTATGGTGAACTCCTAAAGGAAATCAGCATATTTGCGCTTGGGCTAGGTGATTTTGGTATTAAAAGAGGAGACAATATAGGTTTTATTTCAGATAACCGAAAAGAATGGCTTCTTGCGGACCTCGCTATGCTCGGAATTGGGGCCGTCGATGTTCCGCGTGGCTGCGATGCAACAGCCCAGGAAATAGCATATATTCTAAGCTGGAGCGAATGTTCGACTACCATTCTTGAAAACGAGCGCCAACTAAAAAAAATCCTCGATGTCAAACAAGGCCGCATTTCTTTCAACTCAATGTCGCTTATAGAAGCTCCTTATGCCAATCTGCGGTCCATAATCTTAATCGATCCACCATCATCGCAAATTGCCGAAGAAGCAAGGCAGGCAGGACTCACTATTTCTATATTCTCTGAAATCATGGAGAAAGGCCTATCACTCTATAAGAATGATCCTGATTTTTATCAAAAAGAGGCTCAAAAAGGCACAAGAGCTGATCTTGCTACCATAATCTACACTTCTGGTACCACGGGTGAACCAAAAGGCGTCATGCTTAGCCATGGTAATTTTCTCCACCAAACCGAATACTTCCCGTATTTGCTTGAAGTTAATAGTGGCGAGGTGTTTCTTTCGGTGCTTCCAATTTGGCACTCATTCGAGCGAGCTGTCCAATACATTCTTCTACAAGCTGGATGTACGATTGCTTATTCCAAGCCTATAGGCTCGATTCTTATGGAAGATATGGAGGTAGTGCAGCCCCACTGGTTTTCAACCGTTCCTCGCATCTGGGAATCCGTAAAGGATGGAGTGGACAAGACAATACGCCAGAGTGGAGGACTCACCAAGTCTATGTTCTCGATGTTCGTAGGCATTGGAAAGGCACATGCATATTTCAAGAATATGCTTTACGACCAGCTGCCAAAATTCTCTCCTAGATCGCGATTTGTCGATATTTCTATATCAATAATTCCCTTCGCGCTCCTTACCCCTTTGCGCGCTTTAGGCGATGCGCTTGTGTTTAAAAAAATCAAGGAGAAGCTTGGAAAGCGTTTCATTGCAGGCGTTTCTGGCGGAGGAGCCTTGCCGGCTTCAGTCGATCACTTTTTTGAAGCTATCGGAATTTTAATACTCGAAGGATATGGCCTGACTGAAACTGCACCAGTAATAAGCGTAAGGTTGAGAAATCATCCAGTAACAGGCACAGTAGGTCCAGTACACCGAGGAACAGAGGTTCGCATTGTAGATGAGCGAGGGAATGTGCTTCCTGCAGGGCAAAAGGGCGTTATTCATGTCCGCGGTCCTCAAGTTATGCTTGGATATTACAAGAGGCCCGACCTCACTGAAAAAGTGCTCTCCAAGGATGGCTGGTTGGACACTGGTGATCTCGGTATGTTCACTATCCATGGTGAGCTTAAGATAATCGGCCGCGTAAAAGACACGATAGTATTGCGTGGAGGGGAAAATATCGAGCCTTTGCCAATAGAACAGAGATTGTGCGAGAGCCCATATATTCAGCAAGCTGCAGTAGTTGGCCAAGACCAAAGATATCTAGCAGCTCTCATCGTACCAAACCAGGAGGTCCTTACCGCTTGGGCAGAAGAGAACGATATTCCATTCAACGATTATCCGTCGCTATTGGAACAGCCCGAAGTAAAAGAACTCATCAATAGCGAGATAAACAGCTATATCAGCATAAAGAATGGATTTAAGCCTTTCGAGCGCATATATCACTTTGCTCTTTTGCCTTCTCCTTTCGAGGAGGGACGCGAATTGTCGGCAAAACTCGACTTAAAGCGCCATGTGATCAATGAGCTATATGCGGATCAGATAAGACAACTCTTCGAAGAATGATTATTTATAGATGAGGAAATTAGTTATAAGAGTTATTTTGCAATAATTCTTCTGATAGTAGCCCAAAGAACAAAAGACTCAAGAAATCTCGATATCGCCAAGAATGCTCTTTACATAGAGGCGTCTGGACCCTTCTCCTGTACGGAAGGTACAGCGCTGAGGCCCTATGCCGGAAGCGCTGACTGGAAAGCTTGCTTCTATTCGACCCGAAAGCGTTTCTGCTCTGAATTCTATGCTGCTATATTCGAGCTGTATGGATATATCGCCTGAATATGTCTGGACTTCTCCGCCACCAAATGCACCGCTCACTTCCAGTTCGATATCGCCCTTGTTGGAAATGAGTCTAACTCTTCCCTTGACTCTGCGTGTTATTATCTTTCCCTGATCGCATACTGCTGCTACATTCTTTTCGACCTGATCTATCAAGACAAAACTGCTCTGAGTCTCCACCTGGACTGAACCTGCAATTCTCGAGCACCTAATAGTGCCGTTTATGCTCCGCGCAGAACATCCTTCACTGTTATCTACTATGATATTGCCATTGACGCTCGAGACTTCTACAAATTTGGCATTCGAAATGCTAATGTCTCCCCGATCGGTAATGGCAAGAACATTTGCAGGAATATCGTGAATCTCTATCGATCCTCTAGAGGAATGCACTTCAATATCTGATATATGAGAAGGGATAAAAATATTGCATTTTCCGATTCTAACAAAATCATTCCCTATTGCTTCGATAATCGCGATGCTCTCGGCTCGCCGAAACCTGCAAGACCATGTGTCGATCTCTCCAGGAACCCCTTGAAGTTCCACAAAATATCGCAGCCGTGGGTCTTCTGATCTGGTTACTATGATATTGCCTTCTGAAACACGGATAACTATCCTCCGGATGCCTTCCACATCTTGAATATCTTCTAAAAACCGGAAATCAATATCAATTCCTTCGGTGCGCATCAAATTATGCCTCCGGGTTCTCAATCCATGCATTACCTGCCATTCTGTAAGCTGCAGATCTTGATATTATTTTTTATTATTATATCACAATCTCTCTTTTTAGCAAATCCACATTGAATTACTGTACTAATCCGCATATCTTGGCACCCGCCTTGGAAGCCCTTCTTATTTTGCAATATTTTTCGCGATTCTTGCGCATTTTTGTTTCCATCATCTTCGCATTTAACTTCCTCCTCTTGAAAGGATTTGCAACATACAGCATTATTCGTGACATTATCGAGGAGGATATCGTGTATAAGCCTGTTGACCCCAAGGTCAACTTCCCTAAGCAGGAAGAATCGATCGTTCAATTTTGGGAAGAACAGAATATATTCCAGAAGTCAGTTTCGCAGCGTGAAGGTGCACCAGAATTCAGTTTCTATGATGGCCCTCCCTTTGCAACTGGACTCCCTCACTTTGGCCACTTTGTACCAGGTACGATCAAAGATATTTTCCCTCGATACAAAACAATGCGAGGCTATCATGTAGAAAGGCGCTTTGGATGGGATTGCCATGGCTTACCAGTAGAGAATCTTATCGAAAAAGAACTTGGCCTAAATTCAAAGACCGACATTGAGCGCTATGGCATCGCCGAATTCAATGAGGCTTGCCGAGGTTCTGTCCTTCGATATGTAAAAGAATGGCGCCAGATCGTTACTCGCCTCGGCCGCTGGGTCGATTTCGATCATGACTATAAAACTATGGAACCTGATTATATGGAATCGATCTGGTGGGTAGTCAAATCCCTATGGGACAAGGGACTCATATATGAAGGCCACTATATTCTCCCATATTGTCCGCGATGTTCTACAGTATTATCTAATCATGAGCTTTCACTGGGGGGATATGAGGATGTAAGCGACCCTGCGATTACTGTGAGGTTTAGAATAACAGGCCTGCCAATATCGCTAGATGATCCTTCTCTTGCAGATCTAGCTGACGGATCTACATATTTCGTAGCATGGACAACTACCCCATGGACACTGGTTTCAAACCTCGCTCTTTGTCTTGGCCCAGATATCGATTATGCCTGTGTAATCGATGGAAAAGAACGATATATTCTTGCTGAATCAAGATTAAGCGACTATTATAAGAATCCTGAATCATTGAAATTTTCATGGAAGAAAAAAGGCAGCGAACTTACCGGAATTCGATACGAACCACTATTCCCCTACTTCGCCTTCTTGGCTGAAAAAGGTGCATTTGTGACCGTACTTGGCCAGCACGTTACTACTGAAGAGGGAACTGGAATAGTTCATACAGCACCAGGTTTTGGTGAAGAAGATTACGAAGTATTGCGTGGCTCCAGCATTCCTACTATATGCCCAGTCGACGAAGAATGCAGATTTACTGAAGAAGTTCCAGATTATAAGGGATTATTCGTAAAAGATGCAGACAAAGCGATAATGAATCGGCTTAAAAATGAAGGCAAACTCGTAAAGCGCGACCAAATAGTTCACGCATACCCGCATTGCTGGCGCTGTGGAAGCCCACTTATCTACCGTGCAATCTCTAGCTGGTTCGTTGAGATCGAGCCAATCAAAAAATCCATGCTTAGAGCCAACAAAAGCATCTACTGGGTACCTGCCCATATTCGCGATGGTCGATTCGGAAAATGGCTAGAAAATGCGCGAGACTGGGCGATAAGCCGAAATAGATATTGGGGCAACCCGCTTCCCATATGGAAATGCGATGAATGCGGAAAGACCATCTGTGTAGGCTCTCGTAAAGAACTTGCAGAGCTCGGCGGCAAAGTGCCGGAAGACCTGCATAAGCATTATCTCGATAGAGTTACGCTTCCATGCAGCTGCGGTGGAACCATGCATCGAATTCCTGAAGTTCTCGATTGCTGGTTCGAATCTGGAGCAATGCCATACGGGCAGAATCATTATCCCTTCGAAAACAAGCAAAAATTCGAATCCAACTTCCCAGCAGATTTTATCTGTGAGGGTCTCGACCAAACGCGAGGCTGGTTTTATACATTGACAATCCTTGCCGCAGCTCTTTTTGACAAGCCTGCCTTTAAGGCTTGTGTCGTCAATGGCCTTGTATTGGCCGAAGATGGCAAAAAGATGTCTAAAAGCCTAAGAAACTACACCGATCCTTCCGAAGTAATGGACAAATTCGGTGCCGATGCCCTAAGACTCTTTCTCATGAATTCAGCTGTCATAAAGGCTGAAGACCTTTGCTATTCAGACGAAGGTGTCAAGGATGTTCTAAAGAGCGTAATCCTCCCACTTTGGAATGCCTATAGTTTTTTTGTCACATACGCAAATATTGATGGCTTTGTGGCTGAAGATTTAGACTGCACGCAAGTCGAAAATCCTCTGGACAAATGGATACTATCTGTATGCGAAAAAATGATTGCCGATGTGACGACCGGTTTCGAAACCTTCGATCTACAAGCAGCCATAGCCCCGACTGTCGAATTCGTGGACAGTTTAAACAATTGGTATATCCGTCGTTCGCGACGCAGATTCTGGAAATCAGAAAACGATACAGATAAGAAGAATGCCTATAAGACCCTCTACCGTGTTCTTCGCCGACTTACCTTAGTCATGGCGCCCGTAATTCCATTTGTCACAGAGGCAATCTATCAGAACATAAAGCTTCAAATGGAACCCGAATCGATCCATCTGTCAGACTGGCCTAAAACAGAAGAAAAGTATCGCAACCTCGAATTAGAGCGCGATATGCGCATTGTGCGACAGGCCGTTACTATGGGGCGATCTCTCAGAGTGGCCAATGATATTAAAATACGCCAGCCTCTTGCATCGATTCAACTTATCAGCCGAGTTCCGGAAGAACGCGAAGTTTTGGCGCGAATGGAAGACATTCTCCGAGAAGAACTCAATGTCAAAGCTGTGGTCATCCATGAAAAAGAAGAGGATCTCGTCGAATATCACGCTAAAGCCAATTTCCGTGTACTGGGCAAAGAGCTTGGTTCTTATATGAAGGAAGCTGCAGAAAAAATCGCCAACCTGAGCAGCAAAGAAATTGCTCGTCTCCTAGATGAGGAGCATATCTTGCTCACCCTGAGCTCAGGCAAAGAATTAATCCTAGATAGTTCCCGAGTAGATATAATCCGCGAGGAAAAACAAGGCCTCAAGGTCCTAAATGAAGGTAGCCTTACTGTAGCGCTCGATACCAATATTGACTCCGAATTGCTCTATGAAGGATATGTGCGCGACTTAATCCGAGGAATACAGAATGCCCGGAAGGAAAAAGGTCTCGATGTGACCGATAGGATTATCCTAGAGGTTTCCGGCGATGATGAACTTAGGGCTGCACTGGACCGCTTCGGTCAAATGGTAGCTGATGAGACCTTAGCCCTAAGAATCGATTGGAAGGATATAGACAAAGCCATGATAAATGGCTTTACAGTAGAAGCAGGCGATAAGGCTTGGATATTCAACCTGGAAAAAGCTTAGATCGAGCCTAATATCTGTCCATCAGTAAAAAACGCTGGATTAAGGAAAGGCTTTAGTTCATCCCACGGAAGCAATATGATGAACTCTCCAAAATATCTAGGAGCGAGTTCGTATTGATCGTATTCAAAGCCTATTCCTGTTTTGCACAAGAATATTTTGTCGGATGGGTATATATCAGATTCGAATAATCCAAGCTCGCGAAGATCTTCGATGGAGATATTTTTATCGTTCTGAACTTTGGCAGCACTTCCCGAAGCCTTCCAATATCTGCTCTGCCTAAGCAATTCTGCCTTGAGCTTTGGCCCGAGAGCTATTTTCCAATCTCCTACTAAAACATCACCGACTTCAAGCCGTTTGCCAGTCTTTCGATCTATGATATCAAGATCTGTCGAAGCCGAACCGTGCGCTCCTCCATTGAATAAATAATACTGGGTCGCAACGCAAATTATATTTTCGCTGATATATATGGGATATTGGATCTCATAGTATTCGATAGGAGGCAACAAATATTGAACCCGGCTTGATCTGTCTTCTTTAGAGACGTTTTTCATTGACTCAGAATCCGAGTTTCCAGAATCTTCTGGTAAATCATATTTAACAAGGGAAGAAGCTTCTAGCCGAGCCCTTCTGAATTCAGCCATCTTATAGGGAGAATTTCCTCGGCGGAGAA
>DMNL01000075.1 GCA_003452735.1 Spirochaetaceae bacterium | reverse complement strand
TTCTAGCCATTTGATAAGCTCATTGCCTGGTTCTACCTGCGATAGAATAGATCGGGACACAGCAGCTAGCAGATGGCGTTCCGTTATCGTGCCACCCTCTGAATACTTCGAGTTGGAGACAACATCTTTTTCGAAATCTATCCCCGGTAGTCCTAAAGATAAGAGGATATCATTCGCAAGCTCTTCCATAAGAGCGCTGCGCCTATATCTTGCCGCTCGGATTGGCGAAAGAAATACTTCGATTTCTTTGAGCACAGGGGCTGGTATGCCCTGGACAGTCATATAGACAATGCCTATAGAATCAGGGTTGTTGAGTTTGCGGGTGGTGAGCATCGTGGCTGTCTTTTCGGGGAAACTCCGTGCGGCTTCAGATAGCGAGACCCTGAGCTCGAAGCCCGTCACAACAGCAATGTCAAGCAAGGCACAGGCGGCGCGCATTTCGCTCGCGGCCGCGTAGGAGTCGTGGTCGACGGAACCCGCAACATCGAGGCCAGCGTTGCGCGCTGCTAAGGCCGCGCCCGAAGGTGTATAGGGGCTAAAGCTGTAGCAGGTATGAATGTGATTGTTCGATTCTCCAGATCGGGCAGCTGGCTGTCCCATCATTTCCGCAAGCTGCGCTAAGGCTTCAAGGCGCAATACAGGTTCGTTTCTAGCATCATTTATGATTCTTTCCAGTTCTTTAGAGTCATTCATCGCAGCTTTCCTTTTTCTCGTATCTGCCACAATTCCTTCAAAACTTACACACCAATTCGATAGCGGCGTGCAATATCCCCAGTAGTTTGTATAGTCGAAGGTTCATGGCCCTTGAGTGGCAGAATTCTTTCATGCACAGCATCGACAATCCATTCAGGCTGTGGGAAGAAGATGCTTTCGAGCTCTGCGGCTGGCGTAATCCAATTGCGCGATCCAACTACGACGACAGGCGCATCGAGCCAATCGAAGGCAAGCTGCTCTACATTCGAAGCAATAGTGTGCAAGTATGAACCACGTTCTACCGCATCCGAAGCTAATAGGAGCTTGCCTGTTTTCTTGACGCTTTCTACAAGCGGATCGTAATCGAATGGGGTAAGGAAGCGCAGATCCATCACTTCTACCGAAAGCCCGTACTTTTCCTCGAGGATTTTTGCGGCTTCCATGGCTCTGTATAAGGTAGCGCCATAGGTTGCTATAGTGAGATCTTTGCCAGGTTTGCGAATAGCGGGTAGGCCTTCAGGAATCTCATAGTAGTCTTTAGGCACACCGCCTTTTTCGAATTGCTCGCCCACATCGTAAAGGAGCTGACTTTCAAGGAAGATTACAGGATCAGTATGGCTTAGTGCAAGGTGCATCATTCCTTTTGCATCGTATGGTGTTGCAGGAAAATAGACCTTTAGTCCCGGAATATGGGCGACAAGGCTAGACCAATCCTGGCTATGCTGTGCGCCGTATTTATTTCCGATGGAGACACGAACGACAAGGGGCATCTTCAATAGACCTGCAGACATCGACTGCCACTTTGAGACCTGATTGAAAACTTCATCGCCTGCTCGGCCCAAAAAATCGCAATACATAAGTTCTACTACCGCCCGTCCGCCAGACAAGGCATATCCTACGCCAGAACCTACTATGGCAGCTTCCGAAATAGGGCTGTTGAATAATCTATGATAGGGAAGCGCTTCGGTGAGTCCTCGGTAGACTGCAAAGGCGCCACCCCAATCGCGATTTTCTTCTCCCCAAGCAGCCAGCGTTGGATCGAGCTTGAAATGATATAACAGGGCTTCGAATATTCCATCGCGGAATTGATAGAGCTTATTCTTAGGAATGGCTTTTCCTTCTTCGTCGAAGGCATAGCGAGATCGGTGAGAGATCGACTGCACTCGAGGATTATCTTCGCCAGCCTGAAGAAGTTCCGGAGTCCGAGCATCGAATGTAAGCTCTTTTTTATTTGAATACATGACCGATTCGATCAATGCACCGGTGGGCCTAGGGCATTCTTCATCGTTCGTAGCTAGCTTGACGGCTTCATAGATCGTGCTATGTATATCTTTTTGCAGTGCCTCGATATCGGATTCCTTTAGAATTGCATTTTCGATTAGATATTTCGAAAAATCATCAATAGAGTCATTTTTCCGCCATTCTTCGATCTCTTCTTTAGTGCGATAGCTGGAGGCATCGCTCGTGGAATGGCCAGATATGCGGTAGGTAATAGTATCTAGAAGTACCGGACCCTTGCCTTCCAATAGGATCTTTTTCTTTCTCAGAACGGCATCTGCTACGGCCAATGGATCTAGGCCATCCACACGCTCCGAGTGCATGGCTTCTGGATTGACTCCAGCTCCTACTCGAGCGAGCACCCCAAAGCCCATTGTTTCGCCATAGGTTTGTCCACCCATGCCATAGAAGTTGTTGAAGAAATTGAAGAGGATAGGAGGCGCGCCACCGACCGATTCCGGCCATAGTGTGCGATACTGATCCATGGATGCCATTATCATGGCTTCCCACACTGGACCACAACCCATCGAAGCATCGCCGATATTGGCAATAACGATTCCTGGCTTTTTATTTATGCGCTTATAGAGGGCAGAGCCTAGGGCTATATCTGCGGAGCCTCCTACAATAGCGTTGTTAGGCATGGAGCCAAAGGGCAAAAAGAATGCATGCATCGATCCGCCCATGCCTCTATTGAAGCCGGCTTTGCGCGCAAATATTTCTCCAAGCGTTCCAAAAATGATAAAATTGCGCGCGAGGGAGAATGTATCCACATAAGGCATGCGCTTGGCATAGGAGAGTGTTTCTCCATCCAGCCAGGATTCCATGGTAGATATTAGTTTAGACTCATCCATTTTACGAGCTGCAGAGAGGCACTTTGAGAGAATCTCTCCATGGCTTCTATGGGAACCGAAGATAAAGTCTTCTGGCTCGAGGACTGCAGCCTGTCCGACTACGGCTGCCTCTTGGCCAATGGAAAGATGGGCGGGACCCTTGTAGCTGTATGGAATTCCTTCCCATGAGCCCATTGTCTTATATGTATTTAGCATGGTTTCAAATTCTCGGACCACGATCATGTCGTGGAGCATGGCAATGAGACCATCATCTCCAAAACGCTTTCGTTCTTCTTTGATATTTTGCTTGTACTGATTGATCGGTATAGAAGGGATTTCGAGCATCCCAGGTTTTCTGACATCTTCAGGTTTGATGGGCAATGATTTTGGCATAATATGACTCCTTATGGGCTCTTTATAAGCCAGTTTTCGTTTAATGTGCGCTATTGATCTGTGCCGCCAGACGCTTGTACGCTCCATGCTGCTTCGCGAATGACTTCCGAGACAGTTGGATGAGGGAATACCATATTTCGAAGCGCAGAGATTGGTAATTTTCGTTCGAGAGCGAGCGCGGCTCCCCAAATCTGCTCAGACGCATAGGCTCCCAGGAGATGAATTCCAAGAAGCCTTTCGCTCGATTTCTCGATGATTATCTTTATGGATCCAGGAGCTGAAAAGCCATTTTCGGCTACGAATCTGCCAGATACATTATATGGCATTCGAACGACTTGGATATCGTAACCTTTTGCTCGAGCATCCTGTTCGGTGAGCCCAACACCTGCGGCTTCGGGCAGCGAGTAGAGTGCCCAAGGCACTGTTTCCGCCACGAATATTTGATCGCTGTGCTGGGCATTTTGACCTGCAAGGATATCGGAGACGGCTACTTCTGCCATACGGTAGGCAGCGTGAGCTAATTGGCTTTTGCCCGTTACGTCTCCGATCGCCCAAATGCCGGGTAGATTCGTGCGCATCCGGTCATCTGTCGCTATAGCGCGATTCTTAATATCGAGGCCAGACTCCCTAGCACCCCAATCTTCGATGTTGGCCTTGCGTCCAACAGAGAGCAAAATAATATCGGCTTCCACGGAGCCCTTTTCGCCATTTTTATTCTCAAATAGGACCTTTTTCCCATCGAGCTCTGTCACTTTTGTACCAAGCATGAAAGTCACATTCTTTAGCGCTTTTCTCAGCTCGATAGCCATCTGTCGATCCATTACAGGCACGATTTCGTCCATCATTTCGATGACAGTCACTTTAGAACCTAAGGAAGAAAAGAGGCTGGCAAATTCAATTCCTATTACGCCTCCTCCAATTATGCAAAGGCGCGAAGGAATTTCGGCAACAGATAGCAATCCCGTGGAATCGAGCACTGCTGGATTATCTTTTATGCCAGGAATTGGCGGAATAATTGGAGAGGAACCTGTTGCAATGATAATTTTTTGGCCTTTGATAACTAGGGGGAATTCCAAAGACCCCGAACCAGAGGATTGAGAAGCCGAAGTTGAAGAAGATCTGAATCCATCGCTTTCTCCGGCTGGTGGAAAGACGGTAATTGAATGACCATCTGTCAATTTTCCAGTTCCTCGAATGATTTCCACGCCGGCTTTTCTGAGCGTCAGCTCCAAAGATCTTCGTAGTTTCTTAGAGACTTCTTCTTTCCATGCCATAGTGCGCTGCCAGTTTACCTGTAAGCCTTTTGCTTCTATGCCAAACGAAGAGGCTTCATGCAAATGAGCGTATAGCTTAGCGCTATTGAGAAGAGTCTTAGTGGGGATACAACCGATATTGAGGCAGGTTCCGCCTACATAGGCTTTTTCTATAAGTGCGACTTTGAGTTTTTTTGCCGCAAGGCGTTCCGCGGCTAGATATCCACCAGGCCCAGATCCGAGGATTATAACATCATATTGGGTCATACATATTCTCCATAAAAATCATACAAATTCAAAAACGATATCAAAGCAAAAAAGGCATAATATCTATATCAGCAATAATCTCGGAAAGTCGCCTTAAAAAGCGCGCTGCATAAGCCCCATCTATAACTTGATGATCTACAGTAAGTGAAAGGCCTATTCTCATGCGAGTTTCGATACCTTTGTCGGTTTTTACTAGAGCGGGTCGGATTGTGCATAGGCCTAATATCGCAGTCTCCGGAGTATTGACAATGGGCGTAAACCACTCCACGCCGAATGCGCCTAGATTCGTCACGGTGAAGGTAGAACCAGAGAGAGAATTCGGATCGGCGCGGCCGCTTTGACAGGCTTTTGCAAGGCGTTTTACTTCCATGGAAACGCCTGTAAGAGAGAGATCCTGAGCATTTCTAATAACTGGTACCATGAGGCCTCGCGGCGTATCGACCGCAACACCCAGGTGGATTGGCTTGAATAGTCTTAGCTCATTTCCTTCAAGGTGTGCATTGAATTCGGGAAACTCAGGAAGAGTCTTGATAACTGCCATTAGAACAAGATCGCCAATAGTGATGTGTGCAAGATTTGGATTCTCTTGTGCCTTAAGACGGGCTCTCAGTGCAAGAAGGTGCTCCGCATCCGCAGAACCGTGCTCGGTATACTGGGCAGTAGTCTGGACAGAATCATGCATACGGCCTGCTATGCGCTTTCGAATGCCTATGAGAGGGATGCTTTGGAATTCCATTCTTTCATGAATTGGCGGTTCTTCCTTTGTAGTCTGAATCTGTGCTGCATTTGGTGTTTTGGCAGAATCTTCCTGGATAACAGCTTCTTGCGCAGGTATTTCTTGGATAGCAGCTTCTTGGATCGAAGGTTCTTGGATCGAAGCCTCGATAACATCCTTTTCGAGAATTCTTCC
>DMNL01000131.1 GCA_003452735.1 Spirochaetaceae bacterium | reverse complement strand
CCTTCGCCTCGAAAACTTCGCCGAGGACGCACGAAAAACCATAGTATTAGCCATAACACGATGCCCTCGAGCAGGGCTTCGTAAAGCTGGGAAGGATGACGCGGCAGATTTACCATATCATTCATGGACACAATTCGAATTCCCACTTTGCGCGCTATTTCCTGAACCCATTGCTCCTTAGCAGAAAAACGCTCCGCATTAGGAAAAACCATGGCCCAAGGCGCGGTGCTGACCTTTCCCCATAGTTCGCCATTTATAAAATTGCCAAGCCTGCCAAAAGTATAGCCAAGAGGTGCCGAAACCGCGATCAAGTCCGCCCAATCGAACCAATTCCATTTGTGGACCTTGCACCATATTAGAGTGGCAACGATAAGCCCAACAAAGCCGCCATGGTAGGACATACCCTGAAAACCAACAAATGTCCCTGATTCATCGAAAGGCCAAAAAATGTACCATGGTTTGATCCAATAGTAATTCGTTGGCTCGTATATTAGTGTGCCAGCCAACCTACCACCAAGGAGAATCCCGACGATCCCCCAGATGAAAAAGTTTGCTGCTTCGTCTTCGGTCCACGGAGCACCGAGCCGTTTGGATTCTCGCTTAAAGAGAAGCCATGTAACGCCAAATGCAACGAGATACATTAAGCCGTACCATCTAAAGGGCAGGCCTGGAATTATCTCTGGAGAAAGCCACTTTGGAAATTCAAGCATCGCAACCATCAGGAGACCTCATGCTGATCTTTATGAGTCTTGTCCATAATCTCTGTCTTTTCCATGTTCTCTGGATTTTCTGCCTTTTTTGCCTCTGGCAGTTTAAACTTAAGAGCATCTATCACAAGCAGGCCCAAAACAACAATATCCAGCAAAATCAAGGTAATCATCGAGGTAGCAGCCTTTGCCATATCCACAGGAAAGGACCCGCCAATATTGCGAATGTAGGTCAACAAAGCAAGCACACTAAGTATCGGAGAAACACAAGCCACGATAAGCGAAGGCTTCCTAAGATATTCTCGCGCTCCTGCCTTGATATACTGAATTAGAACTATGTAGACGAATAAGAGATTATACAACTGAAATATTCGAAGCAACGCCGATGTTACGCCACCATAATCGCTCATTCCAAACAGAATCGCCACAATACCAATTATAAAGATACGGAGAAAAGCCACAATTGCGGCAATTAGCAGAAAAAGCGAACGTTGCATATCGAAAAGGAGTCTATTAGGCCTATCTTCCATAGTCAAGACAGTAGCAAAATTATGGTTAATTGGCTATGATAATGTAACTCATGAGAATACCAGTCTCGGGAAAAAAGGAGTCTAACCCGATGAAGCATATAGATGTGCCGGCAATAAGAAAGCAGATAATTTCTTTTGTTAGCCTTGCCGTTGTGCTGGCCTTATCATTCGTAACAGTTTCGGTTCCGGAGCTCTATGCACAACAGCTAAAAACTCCTGATTCAAAGCAGTATTCATTGCTGCTGCAGAACATCTATCATTTTATCCTTCAGAACTACGTCGAGGAACCAGACCCCACCAAGCTCTATGAGGGAGCCGTAAAGGGTATGCTCGACTCTCTCAACGACCCATACTCCACATATCTAGATGAGGACATGATGTCCGATCTGATGTCCGACACTACTGGTATCTATGGAGGAATAGGTCTTTATATCTCCAAACAAGCAACAGTGGCAAACGAGAACGCTCCACGATATATCGAAGTCGTATCGCCAATAGAGGATACACCTGCTTGGAGAGAAGGAATTCGCCCTGGCGATCTAATTATAAAAATCGATGGCGAAGACACATCTCCTTTGAGCACCGACAAGGCCTCGGCCAAGATCCGAGGAGAAGCAGGCACAACCGTAACTCTCACATTTAGAAGGGGAACCTACGAGTTCGAAATAACATTTACTCGGACCAAGATAGAAATCCCTGCGCTAAAGAGCGCGCTCATCCAGACAGCAAATGGAAATGTCGGTTATATCCGCATAATCGAGTGGAATGCCAATACTGCGCCGCAGATGAAGACAGTGCTCCAAGATATGAAAAAACAATCCATTGACAAATTCATTTTAGACGTGCGCTCGAACCCAGGCGGGCTCTTGTCTTCCGTGGTAGATGTCAGCGATCTCTTTCTATCTACGAATGTAATCGTATCTACAAAAGGGCGCAGCTCTTCCGAAAATTATGAGTACAAGGCAAAGCCAGACCTAGCAATTCCTGCAACTGACCGGATGATCGTCCTCATAGACCAAGGTTCTGCTTCGGCCTCGGAAATCTTTGCTGGTGCCATGAAGGATACAAAGCGAGCCCTCCTTGTTGGAGAAAAAACCTATGGAAAAGGATCAGTCCAGCAGATATTCCCTCTCGATAAAGGGGGCTTTAAGCTTACGATGGCGCATTACTATACACCAAGCGGCATCGATATCGACAAGGTCGGAATCGAGCCGGATGTAAAAGTACCCGAACCTACCCTTAACGACAAGGAACTCGAGGAACTTCAGCGCCTTTACGACGCAGGAGATATAGCTCGATATCTCGAGAGCAATCCTCAGCCAACTCTTGCCGATCGCAAGGCTTTCGCAGCGGAACTTGCACAGAAATATAAAATTCAGGAGATTTTTATCGAAAAGATAATCCGCGATGAGGCTGAGAGGTCTATGCCAGCCCGAATCTATGACCTCGAATACGACATACAGCTGCAAAAGGCTCTCGATTTTATCGAATCGGCAGATTTCGAACAGATGTTGGAGAACACCAAGACTCTGGCTCAAGTCCGCGCCTTGAGCAATTAGATAAGGCTTGCTCTTATGCGCCAGATTGTTCTATTAGGTAACCAGCGCGGCCGAGAAACTTGCTCTCTCGACGAAAAAACAAGCCATTACCTAATAAATGTCCGGCGAATGCGAAAAGAAGACTCTTTTAATGCAGTGGATGAGGCGGGTTCGCGTTTTCGCTGTATCATCATCTCGGACGATCCGCGCGCAGTAAAGCTGGGAATTACACCGATTTCTTCGCCCCGATCTTTGGTGAGCAGCGCTTCAAATA
>DMNL01000147.1 GCA_003452735.1 Spirochaetaceae bacterium | reverse complement strand
TTGGGAAGTAGAAAAATTCCGGTCGGGGGTAGCTGCCAGCGGGCTGACCACTCCTTCTTCGGAAAGTGCTCCTATACTAAAGAAATGATTTCTAGCTATGAAGGGAGGAGAATTCAATGCCCAGAACTGAGCAAGAATATCGAGCAGCACGAGAGACCTATGCTGAACTTGGCATCGATACAGATCAAGCCATAGAGACTCTCGCCTCTATACCACTTTCCATCCATTGCTGGCAGGGAGACGATGTAATAGGCTTCGACGGAGCTACATCACTCTCTGGTGGCATACTCTCCACAGGAAGCTATCCTGGTCGAGCGCGCAATGCCGAAGAGCTGCGGTCAGACGCCGTCTTCGCCTTCAGCCTTATACCCGGTAAAAAGCGCTTTAACCTCCATGCCATGTATGCAGAAACAGGTGGCGCCAAAGTAGATCGTTGCGATCTTGAGCCGCGCTACTATGAAGGCTGGATAGAATGGGCAAAACAACAGCATATCGGCTTGGATTTCAATCCAACTTTCTTTTCTCATCCTCTTGCAGAAAGCGGCTGGACTTTAGCTCATCCAGATAACGATATTCGAGATTTTTGGATTCGGCATGGCAAGGCAAGCAGACGCATAGCCCAGTCCATCGCCGATACACTCAAGGACCATGTTGTCAATAATCTCTGGGTGCCTGACGGTTACAAAGATATGCCGGCCGACCGCCTTGGTCCGCGCTTAAGACTCAAAGAGTCTCTCGATGCCATATATTCTGAAAAACTACCAAACGACCGTGTACTCGACAGCGTAGAATCCAAGCTCTTTGGTATAGGCTCAGAAGCCTATGTAGCAGGTTCCCACGAATTCTATCTGGGCTATGCGACCCAAAAAGCCATTGGTCTATGCTATGACATGGGCCACTTCCACCCCACCGAAAACATAGCGGACAAGATTTCTTCGACTCTTCTGTATGTGCCTTACCTGATTATCCACTTGAGCAGGGGATTGCGTTGGGACTCAGATCACATAGTCGTCTGGAATGATTCGCTCACAGATGTCTGTAGAGAGATCGTCAGGATGCATGTCTGGGATAGAGTCCATCTTGCCCTCGATTACTTCGATTCGAGCGTAAATCGCATCTCGGCATGGATCAACGGGGCACGCAGCACCCAAAGAGCCCTACTCTATGCTTTTCTTGAGCCTATAGAACAGATGCGCGCTGCGGAAGAACAAGGAGACTTTGGAACAAGGCTCTCCTATATCGAAGAATCAAGCTCTCTGCCTTTTAGCGCTGTATGGCACCATTATTGCGAGACAGAAAATGTTCCTTATGGTCCCAGTTGGCTCGAAGATGTAAAAGATTACGAGAAGAAGGTCTTGGCGAAAAGACCATGACTTTACAGAAGTAGATAATCCCAATAAGCTAAACCTATACAGATATTCTCGTTCTTGACTAATAGTGTCCAAAACCTAGATATTATAATATATAGGGTAGAAAACGAACGCATGGCAAACCAAGAGAATATAGATATCAAAGAGAAAAGGTATTCAAGACCTAATCTCAAAATGGTGGAGCAGAACCTCCATACGACTTCTAAGACTGACAATTTTGATATCGAAAAAGAAATAAATGGAAACAGGTATGCAGAAATCGTTACCCAGAGCAATAAGCCGCTTTTTACCTTTCTCCGCGTTTCCATTAGAGAAGACCTCAGATTCACGCTGCCTCGTATTATCATGCGAACGGCAAAAACCATGCGTCGAATTCCGCGCACCTTCATAATCAAAAACGAAAAAGAACTCGACCAATATGTATTCGAAACTATTTCCTTATGGGCACGCAGCTTAATAAGAATTACTAAAATGGATCTCGAGGTGAGGGGCGCAGAAAAAATCCTTCCCGATAAGACCTATCTTTTTGCTTCTAATCATCGATCGCCAGCGGATATACCTCTGCTCTTCGTTTGCATTCCTCAACCCGCTGCCTTTGTAGCCAATGACTTATTTAGAAAAATTCCTGCTCTCTCTTATTGGATGCGCGCAAGCGGCTCGGTCTTTGTCGATCAAGGCAATACACAATCGGAAGTGCGCGCCCTGAAAGCCATGGAAAAGCGTTTGAAGAAGGGCCGAAGCCTCATATTATTCCCTGAGGGACATATGCACCAAGGCAAAGGAATCGGTGAGTTCAGCCGAGGTGGCTTGTTTGCAGCAGTTCTATGCGGCGTTCCAATCGTACCTATATGTACCTATGGAACAGATAAAGTCATGCGACCTGGCAGTTTTCATATCAATCCATATCGCCATGTAGTTGTAGAATTCGGTGACCCCATAGAGACCAAGAATTTAGATAGAGCAGATAAAAAGCGCATCCATCTTGTGGTTCATGACATCATAAAAAGCATGAGAACAGCTCTCGAGCAGGAATTCTCATCCTCAAGAAAGAAAAATTGAGCCTACCATACACCAAAAGAGGCATAAGCATTTATCCCTCAAGATCGGTTCTGTGCGCAGCCCGCTCGCGCTCACGAAGCGACCTAAGAAAGCTCTCCACATACTGTCTGGCAATATCCTTACAGCCAAGACCAATCGCTATTGCAACTCCCAGCGCTACAGAGCCTATCAGCAATAAAAGAAGAACATTCACAATCGATTCAAAACCGAGCTGTTCGACGACCATGATGACGACAATGATATAGCCCACAACTCTAATTAGTCTCTTGACCAATGTTGCTGAGCTAAGCCCTGCATTGTTCATTATCGTCATTACGAAATTTGAAAGAAAATTTGCAATAAAAATGCCAATCGTCGCAGTGATTATAGTGGCTAGAATTGATGGAATCGCAGCATATAACCATGAAGAAATCGTCTCGGCAGCCCTTTTATCGAGTACTGATGCAGCTTTTGCCAAAGCAAAGAGCATCACAATCCAATATAGAAAAACACCAATGAGCTTTGAAGCAGAATACCTAACATTTCCCTTGCGCAAAAATTCCTTGATACCGATCTTCTCCGAAAGCACATCGAACTTGAGCCAGGCTAAAACAATTGGCACAAGGAGCTTAAGGAGCTTGGCAATTGCCCAGCCTACCAATAGAATAAGGATTGCCCCAATCCCCGATGGTAAATTGTCGATCCATTGTCCTATTATAATTATAATATCGTTCATTCAATTTTCCTCCATTGAGAGCCCTGTTTAGCCCTCGGTGACAAGACGGTGGAGTTCCTCCACGGACATACCTTCGATGCCGAGAGAATGTACCGTGCGTCCATTGGCTTTATAGTCCTGCCCAAGCATTAGATTCGCAAGATCTATGATTAAGTTTATTGCTGGAGTCTCAATGCTATACATAGCAGCCATACTTGCCATAGGTACAAGGCTCATAGGTACATCTTCCCATATATAGCGATGATCGATAGAACGCGGCGCCTTTAGCCCGGCATAAGCTACGGTTGAGCGAATCGCGGTATATAGATCATCTCCCACTGAATCGTAAGTTAGATAGAGCCATTCTCTCGCCGAGACCGTCCGGATTCCTAGAGCTCGGGCTAATGCAAGCCTTTCATCGTCTATTGTTTGGAGCACCCTTGCCACAGATGGTGAAATGCCTTGAAGATAATACTCGAAATCTCCGCCTGTGGACTCTATCCATCCTGCATTTAGAAGCGTCAGAGCGGGGTGAAACACAGCCCCGATATTCTCGAGGCTCGTAGCTAAAACATTGCTCCCTGCAATGAACTGAGGAAAAGCAACATCGATCACTTTTAGCACAGCCGGGGTAAGAAACGAAGGTAATGCGCTAACGGGCACTCCATTTTTGATACTAAAAATATGAGCTCTATTTCTGGTGATCATCCGTGAGGCATATATGAACGTTTGCGCTTCGACTAAAACTACACGAGCCTTGCATTTCTGGCGCTCGAGCTCGGCCCTGAATTCTAATGCCCCTCCAGTTCTTCCGGGATTGAGCACAACAATCTGTCCATCCTTTAGAAAAGGCGCCATCAATGTAGCTAGACTATAGTGCGCAGTCGAGGGAGTAACTATCATAATAACATCCGAACCTTCTACAGCTTCCCCAATATCTGCGCTTGCTAGGAGCACTGGTCCAAAGCCAGTCACTGCTCCTTCAATATCGATGCCCCCATACCAGTGAATCGCATTTAGATGCTCATTGGTGCGATTGTAGATGTGAACCGGAAAGCCCATAATTCCGAGATGGCCTGCCATAGCAAGTCCGCCATTCCCCGCCCCCACTACACACCAAACCATCTTTTTGCCTTTAGCAGCTACAAGATCGAGGTGTTCTACTATCCCCTCCCAATCAATGTTCTTCACCTAAGTGCTCCTTTTGCCCACCTCCGCTCCCACTTACCTGCCGGCTTGAGTCAGCATAACCTGAAATCGAAGGCAAAAAACCCATCTCTTCTAGATTTTTTGCAATCCCAAAGAGCCGCTGACTCACGGAGAGTGGCTTGCCTTCCCTATCGACCACATGAACGCCTCCATGCAGAAACTGCACGGGCTGATTAACCGCCGCTTCGAATTCATCTTTACAAGCAATTAGCCAAGGAAGAGGAAAAACGCCAGATTTTAGCATTGAATAAAAACCTATTGGACTATAGGCATTCGGAATAGTGGCTTCAATGAATTTGATCATCCTCCTAGCCTCTTTCAATAAGTTTTGTGTTCGAGCCTCGACCATTTCCGACTTGCCATATTCTGGCATATCGCCTTTCTTCTTTAGACGGCGATATTCCGTGAGCGCGTACCTGGTGATTCGCACCGATTCTTCCACCACTTCAGGATCCGCAAGCCTTACGCCTTCTGAATAACTCACCACATGAATAATCTGAGGACTTGCGGGATTGTCCGGCTCGATATCATCCATGAGCATGGTAACAGAAGCCAGCTGAGCGCGTGCCCTCTCTAAATTCGATGAGAAGTAGTCGAGCCCACCTCGAGGCTGCAAAATTACCGCAAAATCTGGATCTTCCAATTCATTAACAAGCACCCTCAAGGCGCGCGCTTTGGCAATATCCTGGATTCCCCATGTATATTTGGGCGTATTGAGCATAATCTGAAGAATCAAAGTGTGAATCCC
>DMNL01000050.1 GCA_003452735.1 Spirochaetaceae bacterium | reverse complement strand
TGTTCGCAAGCAGCTCATGGAATTAGCATCTCAATACCACCTCAGTGTCGACCCAGATGCTTGTATATGGCAACTATCCGTCGGAGAGCAGCAGCGTGTGGAGATCCTAAAACTTCTTTATAGGAATGCTGAAGTCTTGATATTGGATGAACCCACTGCCGTCCTTACTCCACAAGAGGCTCATGAGCTGAATCGTGTCATCAAGACCATGAAGCAAGAAGGCAAGTCAGCAATATTCATAACTCATAAAATGGAAGAAGTGATTGAGTTTTCAGACCGCGTCATGGTGCTGCAAAAAGGAAGAGTCGTTGCAGAAACACCTACTTCAGAGACGAGTCCTAAAGAACTAGCGCGAATGATGGTAGGACGCGAAGTCCTCTTTCAAATTGAAAGAAAACCCTATAGCCCTGGAAAAGCAATATTGGAGCTCTCTCACATTGAAGCACTTGGAGATAGAGGCTTACCTGCTCTCAAGGACCTATCATTTAGCCTAAAGGCAGGAGAGATACTCGGTATTGCCGGAGTCGATGGTAATGGACAGAGAGAGCTAGCAGAGGTCGTAACTGGGCTGCGAAAGTCTACAAAAGGAACGCTAAAGATTGCAGATAAAGATATGACCAACAAATCTCCACTCGAGATTATTCGAGAGGGAGTAGCACACATACCTCAGGATAGAGCATCCGTTGGAGCGGTCGGAGATCTCAGTGTCGCATCGAATCTTGCCATGAAGCAATACCGCTCCAAGCCACTTGCTCAGGGAATCATCCTTTTGCCCAAAAGAATCATCGATTTTGCCCGCAAGTTGATAGATAAATTTCGTATTGCCACCCCCTCGCCCAATACTCAAGTCAAATTCCTCTCCGGCGGAAATGTGCAGAAGACGATTCTGGCTAGGGAGATCGGCGCAGCACGCTCGTTGATAATTGCAGTCTATCCATCTCGAGGGCTCGATGTAGGAGCTACAGAGTCAGTAAGGCGTCAACTAATCAATATGCGAGATGAAGGGCTTGGTGTCCTACTTTTCTCGGAGGATCTAGATGAGCTTATGCAGGTCTCGGACCGCATAGCCGTTATTTTCGAAGGGAGGATCATGGATATTTTCGACGCTGAAAATATAGATATCGAACATATTGGAATGCTGATGGCAGGCATGAAGACGGAGGTCTATTGATGAGGTTCGTATTCGAAAAACGAAAGGCGACATCGATTTCAGCCCTTATCCTCGTCCCTCTGATATCATTTGCAGTCTCTCTGTGCCTGACTGCCCTATTGCTCACAATTTTCGGAGCCGATCCTCTCAAAACCTATTCTGCAATGGCAATTGGTGCTTTTGGGTCTTTGCATGGTTTTGCAGAAACACTTGTAAAAGCCATACCTCTAATGATGACAGGCCTCGGAGTGGCAATTGCTTTTCAGTTAAAGTTTTGGAATATAGGTGCCGAAGGTCAGCTTACGCTGGGCGGCGTAGCCGCGGCGGGAGTGGCTCTTTTTCTAGAGCAATACCTGCCAGGTCCCTTTCTTCTTGTGGGCGCATTATTAGGAGGCTTACTTGCAGGTGCACTTTGGGCAGGCATTCCTGCGATTCTCAAGACCTCTCTAAATGTCGACGAGACTCTTGTCACCCTTATGATGAATTATATCGCCATTTTGTTCTCAGAATACCTCTATTACGGCCCCTGGCGAGATCCTAAGGGATATGGATTCCCCGGATCGCGTATGTTTTCATCTAATGCTTGGCTTCCACGAATAGTGGGACGCGCGCATATCGGCATTTTAATAGCTTTGTTCGTTGCCCTTGTCCTGTGGTTTATTCTTAGGCGGACTCGCTGGGGCTTCGAGCTGCAGATCATTGGTGCAAGCCAACAAGCAGCAAGGTATCAAGGAGTCGCCGTTGAACGAAATATCGTCCTTGCAATTACGCTTTCCGGGGCTCTCTGCGGACTAGCAGGAGCATTCGAGGTAACAGGGATATCACATCGTTTACAGCAAGGCCTTTCTATTGGTTATGGATATACAGCGATAATAGTTGCATGGATGAGTCAACTCAATCCTCTTGTGATTCCTTTTGTAGCGGTAGCGCTGGCCGCGCTATCTGTAGGAGGCGATCAGGTGCAGATGATAATGGGGCTACCTGCGGCTATGGGTACCGTGATGCAAGGTCTCATACTATTCCCTATGCTAGCAGGCTCCCTGTTCACTGAATACAGGCTTCTGGCAGTAAAAGACAATAAGAGCAACTTGCCTGGATGAAACTTAGGAGTATTGTATGGATTTTGTCACTTCAATTCTGACGATTACCATCCGTGCAGGAACGAGCCTTACCATTGCTACTATTGGAGAAATCTTCACCGAACGCACCGGTATTCTAAATCTCGGTGTCGAGGGAATCATGCTTATGGGCGCCTTGTCTGCTTTTACTGCTGTCTTTTATAGCCACAGCATCATGCTGGGAATCTTGGTAGCAATGGTGATCGGAGGTCTGCTCGCCTTAATACATGCTTTTCTTACCACGACAATGAGGGCAAATCAAGTTGTCTCGGGGCTTTCGATAACGCTCTTTGGAACAGGGTTTTCATCATTTCTGGGACAAAGGCTTGGACCAGAATCCAACAATTTCAGGTTAGTAGGCCTTAGAGCAGAGCGAATTCTGCCCTTTGCTCCAAAATGGGCAAAAGACATTCCGATTCTTTCGGCATTTTTGAATCAAGACATAATTACCTATCTCGTATACCTCCTTATTCCCCTAGCATGGTTTTTTCTTTATAAGACAAGACCAGGCCTATGGCTTCGTTCCGTCGGAGAAGATCCCTATACGGCCGATGCAATGGGAATCGATGTTACAAAAACTAGATATTTCTATACTATTATTGGTGGAATGCTAATAGCTTTGGGAGGAGCCCATCTTTCTCTTTCTTACACTCCTGGATGGTCGGAAAATATTACTGGCGGAAGAGGTTGGATTGTGATTGCGCTCGTTATCTTTTCGATGTGGAATCCTGCACGCGCAGTGTGGGGATCCCTATTGTTCGGAGGAATCAACGCAGTCCAGTTTCGTCTTCAGGCATCAGGAACGAGCATACCTGCGAACTTTCTCAACATGTTGCCATATATTGGCACTATAATAGTGCTTGTAGCTATTACATGGTGGGAAGCCCTGTCCAAAAAAGTGGGCGCGCCTGCAGCGCTTGGATCCTCATATATGAGGGAGGAAAAATGAAAAAGGACATCATAGACGCCGCGATTGGAAAAGTACAATGCGACGTCAATTATTCCAATTGTATCCTAGTAGATGTCCTTTCTGGCCGTTTGCTCAAGGATTCTGTTGTTTCGATTAAGAACGGTTATGTAGCTGGAATCAACGATGGGCTTTCGGCAAAGGAAACAATAGACCTCAGAGGAATGTATCTTGCACCTGGTCTTGTCGATGGCCATGTACACATAGAGTCCTCACTTCTCACTCCGGCCGAATATGCAAAAGTCGTAATACCTCACGGAACCACCACTGTAATTGCAGATCCTCATGAGATTGCCAACGTGATGGGCTATGATGGTATGCGCTATATGCTCAATGTTTCGGAAAACATTCCCCTAGATGTTTATTTTATGGTTCCATCGTGCGTACCGGCAACTGATTTCGATACTGCTGGAGCGGCGCTCTATGCCTCTGATATGCATCAGTTTTTACAGGAGCCTCGCGTACTCGGGCTTGGCGAAGTGATGAACTATCCAGGAGTTTTGGCGCAGGATCCGCAGCTTATGGATAAGATCGCACTATTCAAGTCAAATGGAAGGCCTATTGACGGACATTCTCCTGGGCTATCGGGCGCCCGCCTCTCGGCATACATTGCCGCAGGAATAGGCTCTGACCATGAGTGTACCAGCGCAGAAGAAGCATTGGAGAAGGTGGGCAAGGGAATGTACATAATGCTGAGGGAAGGCTCTACGGCAAAGGATTTGCGCAACTTGTTATCGGCAGTTAGACGAGAAAACGCAGGGCGCTTCATGCTATGTTCAGATGACCGTCATTGCAACGATCTACGCGATGAGGGCCACATAGACTTCTCGCTAAGGCTTATGTTGGAGGCAGGCGTCGATCCTATAGATGCAATTCGCATAGCTTCGAGCAATGCAGCTAGATGGTTTGGAATTCCTTCTCAAGGTGCTATTGCTCCAGGTTATAAGGCCGATTTTATCGTGTTCCCCTCATTTGAATCCTTCGAGATCAAAGCGGTCGTCAAAAACGGCAAAATTGTTGCAAAAGATGGTTCTCTGATCGAAGACTTTTCTGGAGCTCCAATTGCGATCCGAGATTCGGTCAATATCAAATGGTTGACTGCCGAAGACTTCATAATTCCTGATAAAGGGTCTCCGGTGAGAGTAATCAAAGTCCAACAAAATTCGCTTATAACCATCCATGGCATAGAGGAGCTTCCTTTCGAGAATGGAGCACTCGTTTCAGATCTCGAACGCGACATACTCAAGATATTTGTCATAGAGAGACATACAGGCTCGGGGAATATTGGAAAAGGCTTCATTCAGGGACTTGGTCTTAAACGCGGAGCTATAGGCAGCACTATTAGCCATGATTCGCATCATATGATAATCGCCGGCGTCGATGATTTATCGATCTTCAAGGCAGCCAGGCATCTCAACAAAATCAAGGGCGGCTTAGTCTATGCAGTGGGAGATCAAATCTTGCTGGACCTGCCTTTGCCTGTTGCAGGTCTCATGAGCGATAAACCGGCCGACTTTGTTATAAAAAAGCTGAGCGATTTCGATAGACTCTTCCAGAAGGAAGGTCTGACAGCGACTTCTCCTCTTATGACGCTCTCGTTTATGGCCCTTCCAGTTATTCCAAGCCTCAAGATTACAGACAAAGGTCTTGTCGATGTCGAAAAGTTCAAAAAAGTATCGCTCTACGCTGACAAAATAGTCAAAGAAAAACACTGATTCGGTATCTTGGCAGCCTTTATGCTTAAGGCAAGTCCTTTTAAAAAGGTTGCCTTTTTCCATAAACAGAGGAAAGCAAGAGGAGGGATACAAGCGCTCGGGTCCAGCGTCATGAATGCCCTTCCGAAAAATCTATGATATAATTTTCGATTAGGGAGAGCAAAATGGCTTATTTGCGCATAAAGGTCAACAACACATGGCATGATATTCATTCATCTGAAGGAACGCCCGCAATCGATGTAATTCGAGGCGAACTTGGCCTTATGGCAACAAAGGAAGGTTGTCGCGAGGGCGATTGTGGCGCATGTGCTGTATTGATTGGAGAATATGCAGCTAGTCAACTGCGATATCGAGCGCTTCCTTCGTGCCTACTTGCGATTGGCGAGCTCAAAGGCAAACATCTTATTACGCTCGAAGGCTTAATAGAGGGAGCTCAAGACGGTCTTACACCAGTCATGCGCGCCTTTTTAGATGAGAATGCAAGTCAATGCGGGTTTTGTACGCCTGGATTCATCATCGCCTTGACTTCTTGGCTGGCGGAACCGAAACCACTCGACCTTGCAGGCGCTTTGCAGGCCATAGATGGCAACTTGTGCCGATGTACTGGGTATGCTGCAATTCGAAGAGCAGCCCTTAGGCTTATCGAGCAATTCAAAGGCCTGCCCATCGATCCAGAGGCTAGGCTGAATGCGCTAGTGGGTGTTCATGTGCTTCCTTTATCGGTCAGCGAATTTGCAGCTGAAATATCCAGGCAATTTTCACAGAACTCGATAGAAAAAAAGAACCCTCAAATAGCGCCAAAAGAGAGAATAACATCTAATGGCATTGTCATCTTAGGCGGAGGAACAGACTATTATGTAAAGAACCCCGAGCCAGGCGAAGACTTTTCGCCATTCTTGATTCGAATGAGGCCGGAATTCAAAGAGATTGCTTACTTAGAGGAAAAAGGACAAAAGTGGCTCGAAATCGGTGCTGCCGTTACGGTGAGAGACTTTTTTGCCTCAGAGCTTGTAAGACAAGAAGTTCCGGGAATCGAGCAATTCGAAACGATGTTTGCAAGCACCTTGATACGCAATCTCGCTACAATTGGCGGGAATATCGTCAATGCCTCGCCAGTAGCGGATATCACGGCAATGCTATTGGCTCTCGACGCAGAACTCGTCATTTCATCGCAGGAAGAAGAGGGATTTGGCACATCTATAACGGCGCGTACTTGTAAGCTGGAAGAATTCTTTTTGGGATACAAGACAATCGATCTAAAACCAACAGAAGTCATCAGAGCTATCAGGATTCCATGCTGTGTCGACCCCAAGACACGGAAATTCTCCTTTGAAAAGGCAAGCAAACGCAAAAATCTCGATATCGCCGCCGTAAATACGGCCATATCTTTTAGAATCGAGGAGCAAAGGTTCAAGGATGTACACATAAGCCTTGGAGGAGTCGCGCCTATACCAATAGTCAGCAAAGCAGCAATGGAGCTGCTCGAAGGTTCATTCTGCCCTATCTCAGATGGGAAAACGATGGCCGAGCTTGCAAAGAAAACGGCAAGCTTGGCTGAGGCTTCGGTAAAGCCCATAAGCGATGTGCGCGGATCTGAAGAATATCGGCGCAGAATGGTCTATAGGCTCATGCTTGCACATTTTGTGCGCCTCTTTGAAGATAGCGGTGTTGCGGAGGAGCTATTTCCATGAATAATAAAGATATACTTGAGCAGGACGAATTCCGGGCTCGGGAGGCTAATTCGGACATGAGTCTTAAATGGGCAGGTCGAGCGGAATTGGAAAGCGGCTCGTCGGGCTTAATACCCGAATCGCTACCAAATGTTCTGGGGCAAACTCAATATATTGATGATATTCCGCGACCAGCAGGTTGCCTCCAGGCCGTCGTCGTTCTATCGCAGAGCGCACATGGAAAAATCCACTCTATCCACATAGAGAAGGCTATCGAGCTCGACGCTTCTGTACGGGTCATCCTGGCAAAAGACATCCCTGGAACCAATCAGATTGGGTTTAACAAGCCCGACGAGCAGCTCCTTCCAGAGGAGGAGTGGCATTATTGGGGCCAGCCTTTGGCAATTGTTGTGGCGACTTCTCGCAGTCTTGCAAGAAAAGCCGCAAGCCTTGTGCGCATCGAAGGAGAAAACCTTCCTGCAATCATAGATGCAAGGGAAGCGGCAACCAAGGGAGATTTTATCTTTCCACCGCGGACAATAGCTTGTGGAGATGTGCTCGAGGCATTTTCAAAATGTGCCTTTGTCGTCGAAGGCAGAGTAGATTCGGGTGGGCAAGAACATGTCTATCTCGAAACCCAGGGAGCAATCGCTCAAGTTATAGATGGTCGTAGAGTACATGTCATTTCGAGTACACAGGGGCCAACGGGCGTACAAAGAGCGGTTGCTCAAGCGCTGGGCTTACCCATGAACATGGTGGAAGTCGAGGCAAGACGCCTAGGTGGAGCATTTGGCGGCAAGGAAGATCAAGGAGCCAATTGGGCATGTATGGCTGCCGTCGCTTCCTGGGTTACGGGAAAGCCAGTCGAAATATACCTCAACCGCAAGGATGATATGCGGGCCACAGGCAAGCGTCATCCTTATTCCACAGATTTTCGCCTCGGCGCAGATGCGAATGGCAAACTCATGGCTTTCGAGGCAGACTACTACCAGAATTCTGGCTCGACCTGCGATCTATCGGCGGCAATTCTTGCACGCACTGTGCTGCATGCTACGGGTGCCTATCAGATCCCGAATGTTAGAGTAACTGGCTATATGTGCCATACGAACCTGCCCTCTTTCACCGCCTTTAGGGGCTTTGGAGGGCCTCAAGCGTTCTTTGTTATCGAATCGGCAATCGACGCGCTTGCACAAAAGATGGGAATCGATCCAGTAGAAATAAAGCGGAACAATCTCTTCCAAGAAGGCGACGTGACCTATTATGGCATGACTATGGAGCGAGTGCGCGCATCGGACTCGGTTGAGCAGCTTCTCCGCAAGGTCGATTATCCTGCGCTAAGAGCTAGAATTACAGAGTTCAATGCCTCGCATCGACTAAAAAAGAAGGGCCTTGGCCTTATTCCCGTAGCATTTGGCATAAGTTTTACTAAGCTACAGATGAATCAGGCCGGAGCCCTTGTGCATATCTACAGCGATGGCTCGGTAGTGGTCTCGACGGGCGCCATCGAAATGGGCCAGCAGGTGGCGCGAAAAATCGCGATAATTGTTGCAAAGACTCTCGGTGTTCCAATAGATCGAGTTACGGTTCAACGCACTACAACTTTGACAGTAGCCAATACTGTGCCGACCGCCGCGAGTACAGGATCGGATATGAATGGTATGGCGGCAAAAATTGCATGCCAGGAAATCCGAGGAAGACTCTTAAAGAAAGCCGCAGAGCTCCTTATGGTCGATCTCGAAAAGATCGATATCAAAGATGGAGCAGTGCTAGTAGATGGAGCACCTGATCATCTCAGCTGGGAGCAGCTTGTCGAGGCCATGAGCGCTTCACGGCAAGATCTATCCGCACATGGATTCTATGCGACGCCGATGCTCGAATATGATATGGAAACAGAACGTGGAAAGCCTTTTGCCTATCATGTCTATGGCGCAGCGCTGGTAGAAGCCAGCATAGATGTCCTACGAGGCACATATACAATCGACAGGGCAACAATTGTCCACGATATTGGTGAGAGTATCGATGAAAGCGTCGATATAGGGCAGATCGAAGGAGCCCTTGCACAAGGCCTAGGCTGGGCTCTGCTCGAAGATCTGCGCTTCGAGCCCGATGGTAAGCCTATTTCGGACACCCTATCCACCTATAAAGTGCCCGATATAAACTTTATGCCTCCCAATATAGATATCGAATTCCTGCCAAGCATCGATAATCCATTTGCACCTTATAACTCAAAGGCAGTTGGCGAGCCTCCATTGCAGTATGGTATTGCGGGCTATTTTGCTGTTCTCGAGGCCATTAGAGCTGCAACAGGAAAGACGCTCGAATATTACGATCTGCCCCTTATCCCAGAGAAAATAATGAAACTGCTCATTTCAGAGCAGAACAAAATAGATAAAGTAACTGGAAATCACATTGGGACAAAAGCCTGATGC
>DMNL01000052.1 GCA_003452735.1 Spirochaetaceae bacterium | reverse complement strand
CCACCATAATCGATATGGGTTCAGGGCCGCTGACCTTGCCTTTATCGCTCTATTGCGCCAAGCCTGAATTGAGAAAGCTTCCTCTTACAATCATATGTGCGGATAGGGCGCCTCGAATAATGGAAGCGGGAAAACTCATTCTTGAGACTCTCGCTGTAGAGCATACCGGAGAATTGCCACCATGGAAGATCGAATTGAGACACATTAGGTTCGGAGAACCGATTAAGGAAAGGGCCGATCTCTTCTGCGCCATAAATGTCTTCAACGAATTCTTCTGGAAAGGCAAGGGAACGCTTTTCGAAAATGCCAGCGATCTATATCGATCCATGATACGGTATTGCAGCCATGACGCTTCAATGCTGATCATGGAACCTGGCGAACCCAGATGTGGGGGATTTCTAAGCGCTCTGCGCGCCGCTGCCATTCAGGATAATTGCGAAATTTTAGCTCCTTGCCCTCATAATTCGGCTTGTCCCATGCCTGGAATTTTCAAAAGCGGGCAAGAACATATTATCGAAAGGAGTCCTAGAAACCTAGATATAAAAAAGGAGCTTGGCTCGGGTTCAATTCTAAGATCGGGTTTTATTCGACAATCGGATTCTCTTCGAAGATCGGATTCCAATCAAAGCAAAGATAATGATTTCTTGGCGCCTGTCCGCATGCCTGCTCCACGAGTAAAATATCCTTGGTGCCATTTCTCCATGCCCACGAGTTATGCTCCCAAATGGCTCTATAGGTTATCGCAAGAAGCTGGTCTAGCCAAAGAAAAACTGTCTTTTAGCTATCTCTATATAAAACGATATCCATACCCAATGTCATCCTCGAATCAGAATAAAGAGAAAAAAAGTCGGAGTCCTGGCAAGCCGCTATTGCTGTCCGAGGCAAATAAGGGACGCGATCAGATCGCTTGTCGAATTGTCTCCGAACCAATTGCGCTTTCTCGTTCAAGAGTCGGTAGATATGCTTGTTCTCCCCTAGGCTATACTCTTATTTCGACCGCACAATCTAATTCGTTGCCAGAATCTGGTGTTCTCTTGCGTATACAAACGAGGAGCAGCGCAGCCTCCGATTCGACAAAGAAGATCGAAAAAGAAACGGAATATGACCAAAAGACAGGCGCTATCCTCATATCCTATTGACACAAAACTAGGGCGCCGATATAGTACCAAGCCGTCAGTCATGACAAGGGGGCGTAGCGAAGCTGGTTATCGCGCCGGCCTGTCAAGCCGGAGATCGCGGGTTCAAGGCCCGTCGCTCCCGAAAGCCATAGAGTAGCAATGTGTATGCTGTAAGCGGAAAAGAGCTCTTCTCTATGGTTCCGCGTCATGCGGAATAAAACCCGTCCGCCGCGCGACGGGCTTTTTTTAAGCAATCGGGCTGTAGCGCAGGGGCTAGCGCGCTTGGTTCGGGACCAAGATGTCGGAGGTTCAAATCCTCTCAGCCCGAAATAAGAAACATTTATAGGATAACGAATTAAAAAATATAAAATGGTTATGCCAAGCTAAAGTGCTCCTCTTTTTTGGGGGCTAATTATGCATTTAATTTCTGATACACTTCTATAGGCGTCACATAGCCAAAAACCATGCGTGACCATACCAACAAGAGAATCGATGAATGGGCTAAAGTTAATGGGAGATCCTGTGGTCACTACTGCATTACTTGATCGCATACTCGAAAATGCTCTCTGCTTCTATTTGAGAGGCGGATCATATAGGCTCAAAGATAAAACTATAACCAAGGAGGAGAAAGAACCTGTCAAGGAATAAATATCTGCTTAGTGAAAGATGTAAAAAATCTTGATATTAGCGCTTTTTTCTCTGGCTTTGCTTCAGCAGTCAAAGCTTTTGCAATACTTCTTTCTATGGACATTCTTCTTTTGATTGGTGTTCTTTCATGGGAAAACATATTAAATTGATCTCCGTGTCTTTTCTTATCTACAACTTTTAGATATATCTCGATTTTTAAAATGATCTCATATTTAATCGATACAAAAATAACCATAACATTACAATTCTCATGCTCACCAGATCTGTGCTACATGCAAGGCAAAATCTAATAAGGAAGGGAAACAAATTAGATTTGGAACATCTTCAAAAGGCATTTTTCCTATGTAACAAAGCTTCATACCTAAACGATCCCCAAATTCTATATCAGAAACAGAATCGCCTACCATGATTGATTTATCAAAATCTATTTCCGGAAAATCTTTTTTTGCTTTTAGACCAAGGCCAATTTCGGGCTTTCTGCAATTGCAGGTTTCTTTTTCATAATCATGAGGGCAGTAATAGATTCTATTAACATGAATGTTATGCTGTTCCAATATTTCTATCATTTTCTTATGAATATTTTGCAGATTCTGTTCCGTCATAAGACCTTTCCCAATGCCACTTTGGTTTGTGATAATAAATAATCTATTAAATTTCTGAGCAATAATTTGCAAGGCAGAGAGTGCATCAGGCATGAATTCAAAATATTCCCAGCTAGTCACATATCCATCTTCTATTTTTCTATTGATTATTCCGTCTCTGTCTAGAAAGAGACTCCAGCTATGATTGATGTTCCAGCTCTGCAAAATCTGGATCTTCTCTGCCTTAATCATATATCCAATCTCAATAAAGTAACTACCATACCCTTCTTTTTTCAAAACTATAGCTATTGGAGAGAAATTACAAATATCAGGTAGAAAAAAGTTCTCTTTCGACAATCTCGCATATAATATGTCCAATCAAAATATGCGCCTCTTGGATTCTTGCCGTATCTTGAGAAGGAATATTGATTAGATAATTACATAGGCTAGCCATCCTACCGCCCGTTTGGCCTGTAAAACCTACTACAATCATATCTAATTCTCTTGCAACATTGATTGCCTTTATGATGTTTAAAGAATTACCTGAAGCAGAAATTGCTATAAGAACGTCCTCTGGTCTTCCTTTTGCTCTAACAAGTCTTGCATATACTTCATCAAAAGAGTAATCGTTAGCCACAGCAGTAAGATAGGAAGTATTGACATGTAAGGCCTCTGCAAAAAGTGGAGGTCTATCAATATAGAATCTGCCAGAGAGTTCGGCTGCAAGATGCTGAGCATCAGCGGCGCTTCCACCATTTCCACATAATAAAACCTTTTTGTCATGTCTGAATGCATTGATGATTTCTTCAGCAACTATATCAATAATTGAAATAAGATGCTGATCATCTAAAACATATTGCTTTATCTTGATCGATTCCCTAATAGCATGTCCAATGATCTCTTCATACATTATTTGCCTTCTAAGTTTGAATTTTATATTTGAAGATCCGCTATGATTGCCCTCGATCTAAATTGCTACTAATTGCCAAACCTAATGCCGCCATATTCCCCAATGTTTCTCCAAGTAGAGAAGGAAGAACTAGGCAATCCTTATTCGTTTGTTCCAAAGCTTCTTTGTGTATACTTTCTTCCATAGAGCGTCTAAATAAAGATTCTGAACGAGTGAAGATACTCCCGATCACTATTCTCTCGGGATTCAATATATCCATCAAAAGAGCCAACCCTTTCCCTAAGTAGCTAGCACTGATATCGATGATATACAAGGCTTTCTTATCTCCTTGTTCTGCTAGGCTACAGATTTCTTTGGCCGATAATTGCTCATTGAAATGGTCCTTGTACATTTGGCTAATACCAGTACCACTGCAAAAGCTTTCCCAAGAGCCTTCTTTACCATAGCATATGGAACCATGATCAGAAATGCGGATATGGCCGACTTCTCCTGCCAATCCTGAATGACCATTATATAATTTCCCATCAAGAATCAATCCAGCACCCAGACCAGTTCCGAAAGTAAGAAAGATCATATTCTTACATCCGCGTCCATTTCCCCATCTCCATTCAGCTAATGCACAAGCATTAGCATCATTTTGCAAATAGACTGGGACATTGAATTGTTTTTGAAGAATGCTCACTATCGGAATATCTATCCATTTTGGCAAGTTTGGCGGCGATTGAATAATACCTTTATTAGCATCTAATGGACCCCCGCAAATGATCCCAATCGCTTTTAGATCACCACAATATTCTGAAATAAAAAGTCGTATCGCTTTGGAAATATCCTCGATAACTACTTCAGGTTCTGCATTAGTAAGGAATTTGACTTCTTGAAAGATAAGAGCTTCAGAATTAGCGATACATACTCCAGTCTTTGTCCCCCCAATATCAACACCAATATAAAAACCTTCATCAAGGGTTCGATTAATCGACTGTCCGCTCATAAATTGCCTCCAACTTTGTCCATTTTTCGTAAGGCTTGGTAAAGGCCGGCGAAAAACAATCGATTATCTGCACAAATATATAAGACATTGCATCCCATTCGGCTAAAAGTCTTCATGAATCTATGATAATAGGCAGGATTATCTATAGGCGGCTCCCCTTTATTCCAGTCCCAGCTTTCAGGCTGAATATCCACAACAACTACCAAGAAATCACTTATATTTTTTCTTGATTGCTCAGCAACATTTCGAGCCATAGATAGTGCTTTTTCGAAGATCATCGGCGACATTACTGAAGATCCTACAGAAAGGTATACTCCACCTTCTAGTTGACTGATGCTATGGACATACTTAAGAAAGTCTCTTTCAGCAGTCCTGCCGATTGCAGCTCCTTTGTTCATTTTATGAGTATAAATAATATCTTGGCCAAACATTGGGTGGCCAGTAAATGGGATACCCAGATTGTATGCAATCGATTGTACGGTTGATCCGGCAAATGGATGGAGAATTTCTAAACGCCCTGTATCAAGCCCAAAATCCTCTATCGTCTCTAATAGATCGCTTGCAGCAGAACGCTTCCCCAATTCTTTGTCATTCAATATGCAATGCATTAGATAATCCTTTGAAGGTATGTCCAATCCATTCGTCGAAATCAATTTACCAATCGATTCGCCATACCCAAGTCCTTCATATGCACCTACTATAAGTGCGAGATTAAGATACATGCCTGTTTCCTGCCATGTACCAAAATTGCCATGCTTTATATTACTGCGTACATCTTCGCTGCTTTCACCTTGATAAGCAAATTCCCAATCATGGATGATCCCTGCCCCATTGGTAGCTAAATGGGAGAGCCAACCATATCGTAGAAAAGACCCTAAGAGTCTGCCCAATCCATTCTTAATAGAATGAGCACCGAAAGCGCAAACAACAGATGACCCGATTCTATTAGCACTAATAATTCTATCAGCAATCATTTCGACTCTATCTCTAAGAGTATCTGGTATCTTGGTTGACATTGCCATTTCTTCGGTAATTTCAATTGAAGCCAATGTCAATTTGTTTTTACGCTCGCCGAGAGATCGATAGAATATTCTATTTCGGTCGAATTCAGGATAACTCATCTTATTTATTCCCAACCAATGTGCTGGGACAATTGAAAGATCCATGAATAATCAGGGATTAAGAAATCAGCCCCAGCAAGAATCAATCTTTCACGTTTCTCAATATTTGTTCCAAAGCGCTGTTTTTCATCGCTTATTAGGCCAACTGTCATGAAACCGTGTTTGTGACCTTCGCGAATTTCAACTGGCCCATCACCAAATACTATGCAATCCCCCCAAGATAATTGTTGATGTAATCCTGATATATTCTCGCATATAATTTGCATCACCAATTTTTTAGGATCGTTTTCTGTATCATTGACTGAACCAAAGATGCCACCGTTAAAAAGATTGTCATATCCTAAAGCTTTCAGCTCTTGCTGTACATCAACTTGATCAGTTCCGCTGGCTAGATAAATTATTGTTCCCTGTTCGCGAAGTCTTTTTAAAAAAGGAATAGCTCCTTTAATAGTAAGGTCTTCTAAGG
>DMNL01000094.1 GCA_003452735.1 Spirochaetaceae bacterium | reverse complement strand
ATTATAGAATCCTTCCCTAAGATGAGTTCGCCCATCCGGCGCTGTTGGCACTTTATTGCTTCCCCCGAGGTTCACTCCGCGCAGGATAAGCCAGCGCCCTTTATCGTCAATAAAATGTCCATTCGATACGCTTATTATTGACATTAGGCCTTTCCCCTCAGTCTTATCTGTATAATCAATATTAGAATACGCTTATTATTGGGGCACTACAAGCTACTAATCATGATTTTTCTCTTTACAACTCAAAATGCACGTTCTACAATAGAACCAAGCAAAGCCTTAAAAAGGAGGTAAGCATGAAAAAGATTCTCTGTGTATCGTTCGTAGCCATGGTGCTGCTGTTTGGCGCAACAGCCCAGGTCAAGAACGGCGCCTATGCGGACAAGGTTATCTACGATGTGAAAATGGATCAGACCATTGCCATCAAAGATACCGCCGAAGGGAAAACTGATGTTTTCTTTACGGGTCTTGACGGAAAGACCTATAAAGGCATCCAACCGGCTGATCTGGAAAGACTTTCCACCTACGCAGTGCCATCCGGAAGTTGGTCTCTTCTCCTGAACAACATTCCAAACAAAGCGCCCTATACATTCCAGACCAAAGACGGTCGGACAGTCTTCAACCCACTGGCGATTCAGGAAGTCCGATACGCAATCAATTGGCTCATCGACCGCAAAAAGATCGTGGATGAGATTCTGCTTGGTGCTGGAGAGCCAATGATCACAGCCCAGACACCCGGACAGCCTGGAACCTATCGCTTCAATCTCGTGCCTGCCAAGCTAGGCATGACGGTGCGCGGCGATGAGAAAAAAGCCCTGGCAGATATCGAGGCCGCATTGAAAGCAGCAGCCGATCTGCCTGAAAACAAAGGTAAGCTCGTAAAGTCTGGTCAGTGGTGGACCTATAATAAGGAGCCCATCACCGTAAAATTTATAATCCGTGTTGACGATCCAACAGGTCGACTTCTCGAAGGTCGATATATCGCTGACCAAATAGAGAAAGCTGGAATCAAGGTAGAGCGCCTCGAATATGACCGCTCAAAGGCTAGCAACCTTGCATATAGCAGCGATCCAGCAGACTGGCAGTGGTCTATGTATACCGAGGGTTGGGGAGCCGGAGCTACCCGCGCATGGTGGGATGTAACCATTAGCCAGATGTATTCACCCTACTATGGATATATGCCGGGCGGAATGACCGAAGGCTTCTGGAACTACGAGAATAAAGAAATCGATCGTATTGCTCAGAAGAACATAAATGGATGGTTCCTTACAGCCGATGAGTATTGGAATGATAACATCAAGGTACAAGAAATGGCTTTGAAGGAAGCCGTGCGTATCTATGTATGCAGCCAGGTCCAATACTACGTGGCCAATAAAGCTCGTTTCAATTCGCGTATGCTCTATGGCCTAGGCGATGGTCTAAACAACTGGTCGGTGCGATCTGCGGATGTAAAGCCTAACGAAAAAGGCGAAAAGATTCTAAAGATCACGCAGTACTCGGCTCGTGGCGGACTCTTCATGAGCTCATGGGACCCAGTAGGTGTCGATGGTTTCTCGGATGTCTACTCCGCAGCCATCATCGAAGCTTGTACAGATCCCTCGACCTTCGAGTCTCCTAATGCGGCCAAAGATACGCCTCTTCGCGTAAAATACGATCTCAAGAATGTCGAGACCAAGATTGCCGCCGGCAAAGAAGGCGAGCCCCCCGTTGGCCTGATTCCTGTCGACAAGGCCGCAGTAATCTTCAATTCCAAGACAAAGAAGTGGGAGAGTGGAGTCGAATATAAGGATGTAACAGGCGAAGGAACATACGATTACGTTAAAAACAACGATCTGAAATCCTACAGCAAGCTTGCTAACCAGCAGTACATTTATGGCAAATGGCACAGCGGGCAGCCCATAACAGTCGCTGATATTATGTATGCGACTGCCTTTGCCTACGAGTGGGCTAACAAGGATAGCGAGGACGACAAGTACTACGATGCAGCTTATGCGTCACAATATCAGGCCTATTTGCCGGTTTCCAAAGGTACTGTGCTCAATAAGGATGGCAGCTTTACAACCTATTTCGATTTCAACTGGCCGATGGATCTTGACCGTGTAGCAGCAACCGGTGCTGTAAGCCCCAAGGCCGGTAACCCCGGACGCCAAACTCTAGTCTCATGGGAGATCTACGAAGCTTTAGCCAAGATCGTCGCAGAGGGCGCAAAGTCTGGAACACAGTATTCTTTCTCGAATGATCCTTCAATGACGGAAGTCGATATCATCAATCCCAAGTGTGTCGCGGATATCAAGGCAAAACTGCAGGACTTCGTCGCTGCCAAGTATGTTCCTGACTGCATCAAGCAGTGGATTACCCCGGAGCAGGCTGTTGCTCGCTATAATGCAGCCATAAAATTCATCGATACCTATGGCAATGCCTACATATCCAATGGTCCATTCTTCTTGAGCAAGGTAGATTTCAATACCAACTATGTTGAGCTTTCTGCTTTCAGGGATTATCCATACAAAGCGGATTATTTCCCGAAATTGTTCCGCACGACCATTACCCGCATCGATGATGTGAAAGTACCGGCAACTGCGGCGCGCAACGCCGATGCGAAGATAGACATCCAAGTTTCTGCGGTGACCTATCCAGACGATACGGCCAAAGCGGCAGATAACAAGGCAAAGGTAACGGTTTCTTTGATAAAGGCAGATAATACCGAGACGGTGTACACCGCTAAGTATGTCAAAGCAGGTACTTTCCAGGCTGTGATTCCTGCTAAAGACCTGGGTGCTCTCAAATCAGGCTCCTACACTATAGTAGTGCAGTCTGTTTTCAGTACAGAAGCACCAGCAGTCCAGGCTACTTCGCTTGTAGTCTTCTGATTTGAATCAAGGGAGGGGTGCTGTCTCTAAGAGGCGGCACCCTCCTTCTTTTATAAAATGCTTTTTTAATGTAATAATCGAAGTGCAATTTTCTCAAGGAATCACAAAGAAACAGGTGGTTTTATGTATAAGTGGTTTGCCGTCAAGCGAGTGCTAAAAGGCATTTTTACTTATGTTATAATCATTTTTATAATGTCTGTCCTTTTCAACACGGTCAATGAACAGACAATGCGCTCAAGCATCGAAGAGCAGGTACGGGCTGAGACCATGCGCCTCAAAAACATGCAGCCGTCTGCTCTCCAGCATTTTCAAGAGCAGCGACGCCAAGAGCTAATTAGGCTCTATAGGCTGGATCGGCCGCTAATGGAGCGAATACTTTTTCGAACTTGGAACACCATCACCTTCAATTTTGGAAAATCGACTATCATTAAATCTTCGCGTGGCGATAGAGAGGTGTTGACCATAGTAGGAGAAGCGATTCCCCGCTCGCTAATACTCTTTACAGCGGCTATGGCTATTGAAATAGTGGTCGGTATTATTCTTGGACTTAAGAAAGCTCAGAAACCTGGTAGTTCGCTCGATAAAAGTACGAGCCTTATCACCATGATCGTCTATGGCATGCCGACATTCTGGCTTGCGATGATTCTTATCATGTTTTTTGTCTATCAACTGAAGATATTTCCTTCGGGGGGCATGCACACTGTGCCACCCCCACAAGGGATAATGTATTATATAGATTTTTTGTGGCACATGACTCTGCCGCTTTTGACCTTGCTTCTCATTGGGTTCTGGGGGATAGCATTTGTGGTTAGGAATATCGTGCTGAGTATTCTTCAGGAGGATTACATTATGGCAGCTCGTGCCCGAGGGATCCCCGAAAATAAGGTGCTTTTTGGGCACACCCTGCGCACCGCAGCGCCTCCCCTCATCACAATGTCAGTGTTGTCTTTGCTTGCCTCGATTGGAGGAGCAATCATCTTCGAAGGCATTTTTTCCTGGCCAGGATTGGGGAATCTATACTGGATAGCGGTGCAGCAGAATGATATCCCCGTTCTAATGGGAGACCTTGCTATAACAGTGGGCTTATACCAGGTAGGGCTTATATTGCTGGATCTCACCTATGGCTTTATGGATCCGCGCATCAAGGTGGGAGGTAAGGCATGAAATTTGCTGATTTCAAGTACCGACTTTCAGAGTTCTGGTCCGAATT
>DMNL01000010.1 GCA_003452735.1 Spirochaetaceae bacterium | reverse complement strand
CCGAGGCCCCTTCGTCTATCGGTCAGGACAAAAGATTCTCAATCTTTAAAGAGGGGTTCGATTCCCCTAGGGGCTAAAAAGAATCAAAAATTACTATGAAAGAGATGGCGGTGTCGGAGAAGGCTCTAGCTGGCCTCCAGGGCTAGCTGCTCTCACCTTGTTGGTATCTATCAAACCTGTATCATTCCTGTGATAGAGAAAAGTTAATTATCCTGGTTTTCTTTCGGAATATAGGATAACCAATCTTTTCCTCATTGAGGAACGGTCTTTATTTGCTGATTATGCTAATTCAACACTGATTCAAACCTTGCTATGAATTGGTTTTCGTCTTCTTTTTTGTAGAACGGCAAGCCAATCAAGCGGTATTTCTTGCCTTCAAATGTCAGCGATTTACTGCCAAACTCGGAAGTGATTTCTTCTAGAAAAATCTCTTTCCAGCGGTCATACTCTTCGATGTGTCTCCCTTTTTGCTCGATGAATAGTTGGTAAATGAGCAACTTGCCGCCTTTCTCGCGCAGGAACAATACAAAGTCTGGTTGAAAGGCTTGACCATCAGCATAGTTGTAGATAGCGAAATGGCCTTCATTGCGTAATAGATAGATTTGCTCGTATTGTTCTTGCAATTTTTCCATTTGCCTATCAAACATACGGATAAAAGCTTTTTCTTCACTTGTGCCATAAATGGTGTTGAAGGCAAACCAGTCTTTGGTAGAGACGAAATACTCAAACTGTGCGTCGTCGGCGGCGCGGGGATTTTGAGCATTGAATTTCAGTATCTTGTCTTTAAAGACTTCATGTACCCAATCATGCCTGAATTCGTGCGTGCCTTCGTAATCGGTGACATTAGCGCGAATTTCTGATTCGATCTGATTCAGCAAGCCTGACATGGCGGCGAGTTGTTCAGCGCGATTGTAGCCTAGGCCGTACACATTACCCTGAAAAGTGATTTCCAATCCGCCGAGATAATCATAAGAAGCTATGAAGTCGTGCATAGAGACAAGATGGGGAAAATAATGTTTGAGATTGGCAAAGGTAAAGAACGGATTACGTGCAATAGCAGATTGAACAATGTTGCGCTCGATGTCCCGCACCTTCACATCCTGACAGGCTTCGTCTTTCCACATCAACTCTTTTTCCGCGTTCTTCAAAGCGGCGGTTGTACCGCCCTGACCTGTAGCGATACAGTGGATATAGTTTCGCTTCTTCACTCCTAAATCAGCAAAGGAGTAAATCCGTTGGTAATCTTTGCGCTGACGATCGTTGAGCCAGACAATCCCATACTTGTAGAATGGTGTTTCCTTGAATGACTCTTTCAGTTTTAGCTCGCGAGTTACTTCGCGCTCGTCCATCATACCCTGTTCGATTAGCGCCTGACGGATTTCTGAGATATATCGTGAATCGTTGATGCTGTGGTAGTGCAGTTCTTCCAGCACGCGCAGTTCATGCCCCAGGTCGCCGTCAAATTTACGGCGAAAACGGTCATCGCTTCCCGGCAGAACAAAGGGAAAGTAGCGGGCTCCCCGTCCGATGAGTTGCGCTTCGGATAATGTGGTAGTGCCAATTTTGCCTTTGCCGGAATCACGCGTTTCATAGCATCGAACAATATCGAAAAGGTTGAGCACGTCCCAACCTTCGTTAAGTTTTTGGACGGCGAAAATGGCGCGGATACGGTTATTCTTATCTTCCAGTGTATTTACGAGAATTTGATAATTCTCTTTTTCTTTCTCATCGTTTACCGATAAACAAAAATCAGGTTGGAATTCTTGCTTTAACCGATTCGCAAGTTGCTCATCGCTTATTCTTTGTTCATCAAAAAATCGAAAGGCACGTTGCACAAGGGGAATGTTTGACTTGCGAATGCCAGCAATCTGCCTGGCAGTAAGCTCATCAACTAGTTTATGAAATTCCGCCTGGACTTTTTTGGATTGCTCTATAGTTCGCTGGGCTTTAAACAAAATAACTGGTTTTAGATTAATACGATATTTTGCCGCCACTTCCTGCTTATATTGACTCAAGATAAGAGCTTGCAGAATGCGCTCCTGTTGATCAAAATCTGATTGTACTATAACCACGTCCTTTGAAAAACGATCGTTGCGGAATTGTAATAAGTCATATTTAATAATCACTTTATTGCGATATTTCTTCACCATCGTTGGCGTGGCGTAATCGTGGGTTGCGGTGAATTCCAGAAGCAAGTTGTCTTCATTCTGCGTAAAGATGCGTTCGACGGTATTTTCCCAGCTTTCGAATAATTCTCCCTCTGATTTCGTCTTGACGTTTATATGATGGGCTTCATCGGCAATCAGAACAATCTTATGCTTGCGAAAGTCCTCAAAAGTCAGAGAATTCTCTTTTTCGTTGGTCAGATCAGAATGAAGTTTCTGTATCGTGGTAAAGCAGATGTTGATATCATTGGTGTTTACGGCTTCAAAGTTTTCAACTGATGAAACGTGTATATGCCGTTTGTCAATAAAAATATCTGGATTAAATAGGTATTTAATGCTTGAAGGGTTAAGGAAGTTATCTTTAGTCTTTTCGATGATGTTGGTGGAATTGACGAAGAACAGGAAATTTCGATAGCCCTGCTCGTAGAGATAGAGAATAAGCCCCGCCATGATGAGCGTCTTGCCGCTCCCCGTTGCCATGTTGAAAAGCAAATGCAGAGGATAAGTCTTGTTGGGAAAGTCGTTTCTATAACAATGGAAAAAGCGCGCAAAGGCTTCGATTTGGTATGGGCGCAATTCGTATTTGGGGTTCAGGTTTCGCGCTACACTGTCGGGGACTTCTTTTTCGATACTACCCCACTGGGAAAGCGTATCGAGCTGCTGGTAAAGGAATTGTTCAGGCATGGAGTTCTCCAATTACTGCGCTTCATGTACCGCGCGTTCCAACAAATCGCTGATCTTCAATTCACTTGCCCATTGCCGTAAATAATTCATATCCAGTTCGCCAGCGCGGATTTTCAGCACGCCGAGAATATCGCGCCACTGACGTTCAGAGATTTCACCACCCAAGCGATACCATTCGAGTTTAGAGAGAATGGTATCTTCGGGGCTTGCAAATCTCGCACTGATGTCCTTTTCAAATAGGAAGGTTTGTCTTTGAGCGCGGGCAAGTTGAGATTGGAGAAAGGGACGCGGCTGAGGAATGAAGACATCTACTTTGAACATAGTTTCACGATGGATAATGTTGAAACAGGAATGACGCCGGATGGCTTCAGCTATCATCTCATCGTCTATATAGAACTCATCCTGCAATGCGGCAACAAACGGTTGGAGATGTTCGAGACGCATTTCCGCAACAATATCCGAATCCTGTGTGGTTCGCACCATACCATAAAGCGTGGATGCTAGTGAACCACCAATCAAGTAAGCGACACCGAGTTTCTCGAAAATATCCGTAACCTTGAGCGTTACTTCGATGGGTTCATTCTGCATAAGTGCTTTCTCCATATACTTTTCGCGCTAATTCTTCTCCCAATAATATATCTGCCAGTTTCTGGTGCAATTCAGCTTCACTGGCTTGTGGGTATTGAGAACGCAAGCCTGTCATAGCAAGCATTCGGGCAGAGGCGTTCAACTGTGCCAACATATTCATTTTTCGGGTGGGACTCGCCTGCCGCAAGAGTTGAATATGTAGGGCTTCCATTTTAGGATGGGTATCAGAATAAAGCGCTGTCATACCTGTTCCCCGAAAAACTTCCGGTTCAATTCCCTCTCTTTTTCGCCGACTTTGAACTGGGTGTCGTCAATTTCAGATAAATTTACGTATAACTGATTTTTATCCAGCAGTTCAGCCAGAAGCTTCTTCTGTTTTTCAAGTCCATTTGGTTCTTTTCCAATCGCCTCGAAATCCTTAACCGCTTCTTCCGGCATTTTCGGGTTGATGTACCAGTTTAAGAATGAATTTTCTGCCATAGCCTTCCAGATTTCAAGGAGCTCTTCGCTGGACTTTGCCGCTTGAATACGATCCATGAAGGCTTCGTTGTATTTCATCAGTTCGCAGTAGATGAAGTCACCGCCACCCTTCCAGTTGACGGATTTGGAAATGCCGGATTGATCACCTTTTATTACATTTACTATCCGATTAAAGAGAATATCAATCTGACCTTCAAGTTGCTCAACTACTATCCAATGTCTCTTAAGTTTATGTGCAACCACAGAGGTTGTACCACTTCCAGAAAAGAAATCTAGCACTAAATCGCCCTTTTGAGTTGATGAATTAATAATTCTTTCTAGTAAAGCTTCGGTTTTTTGCGTATCGAAATTTACCTTCTCTTTTGATGTTGGCAACTGCTGAAAAGACATGATATCAGACCATACGTCACCAATTGCTTTGCCTTTTTCTATAACATCGCGTAAATATCTTCTTTCACCTCTTCCATCAAAGTATCTTTCCCCATTTTCATCCATCTTATTAAATCGTGCTAAGTATTTTTCATCATGTGAGGTCTTAAGTTTGTTGAAGTAAAAGTCTGGCGTTTTTGAGTAAAACAAAATCGTTTCATGCCCACGAACCCAGTTATTCGTCAATGTCTTATACCCTGATAAGACAGAAATGTCCCAAACAATTTCTCTCTGGAAGTTCTCACGGCCAAATATCTCATCCATCAGAACTTTACAATAATGTACCTCATTGTAGTCTAATTGAATATAGATTGACCCGTCTTTAGTTAGTAACTCCTTCGCCACCTCCAATCTATTCTTCATGAATGTCAACCATGTAGAATGATTGAAGTTATCGTTATAACCAAACGAATCATTCCCCGTGTTATACGGTGGGTCAATGTAAATTAGTTTTACCTTCTCTCGAAACTGAGTTTTGAGTGTATGGAGCGCCAGCAGGTTGTTGCCCTTGATAATCAGGTTTTCGCGTATCACGCCGTTCTCATCGCGCTTGAAGTCCGTAACTTTCTCTGTGCCCTTCGCTGTGTAACGCGTGAAGTTGGTCAAGACTTTTGGATCGAGCAGGCGATTGATTTCGTCCTGCGCTAGCACTTCGTTGAAGAAAATCTCCTTGCGCTTTTCTTCTTCTTTTGTCTGCCCTCCTTCCAGCACGCAATCTTTATATGGCCAGGCAAGTGCTACTTCACCCCGCTCGCGCAAGTATTTGCCGCCAATAGTTAATCCAATTCTATTACGAAAGCGTGTGTAGGAATTATCCAAAAAATTCTTTTGCGATATATAATCGATGAAGGTGTTTATGTTGAAAATCCAATATCCATCAATTTCTTCAAAGAATTTATCCTTGATTTCTATATCAGAAAGTAACAGTTTAACCAGGTCATGGTCGAGCTTCCAGGCATGGTCTTGAACGGCGGCCAGGACAAGTTCTCCTTCGTCGTCCACGAAGCACGGGGCTGTTTTGAGCAAGTTGATTAGTTTCGTATTCAACGACATCTATTACTCCCTTGTTCAATAATCTCTTCATCTAGTTAAGCAGCATAACATCGAGTGTCAACTGCGCCATCCTTGGCATTGGCTGCATTCTCTTTTCAGATAGCCTTTTTCATTTCTGGCATTCCGAATATCATGGTCAACATCCAGAACTGTTCTTTAGCGATTCCCCAGGTTGACAGTATGCAGCTACCACCAGCCTAAGGCATATCAACAACCCGACACACTGTTTCATCTTTTGTTTCCTTTATTCAATATATTTTACAGCAAAAAATCCTATAAGAAAAGAAATAGTAACTGGAAAAAGCAAAGTTATGGAATAAGACGCCAATACAATCTCAATACGATGACAAACTTGATCATTCTAATTACAAGGGACTCTTAGCGCTCATCAATAAAGAAGCCGATGCCTGCTGATATATGCTTCGATGCGTTCGCGGAACAACATCAACAATATCATCAACAACACTGTGCCGACCACAAGCGCGATCACAATTCCAAAGCTCTAATTGTATGCTGCACTTCCGGCAAGCTTGTTGCCTAGTATTCCTTGCATGCGAGCTATCGTCGATGCTGCAAGAAAAGGAAAAAATCGTTGAACGCTAGCGCCCACAAAATAACACAGGAGATTCTTTGGAATGCCGCGAATCACAAAGAGAAGAATAATACCCGCAAAAGTTCATGCGTCCTCTGAAAATTTTCTCAGCTTCTCATATTGATCGATCTTTAGAAAAGCCATAAGAAAGCGAGAGCCCAAAACTCTGCTCAACCAGAAATCGATTGCAGAGCTTAGCGCAATTCTCATGCTTGTCAGAGCAAGTCCATCCCAAAAGCTAAAAATGAAACCACCAGCTAACTGTGTTACCTCTCCCGGAATCACAAATACTATGACCTGAAAAATCTGAAGAATCAGGAAAACAAACCATCCTGCTGTCCCGTATGAGAGAATCCAATCCCGGAGATCCTCTTTTTAAGAGAAAAGAAGCGATAGTTTGCCTTTCAGCAGAAATCCTGCTATAAGAAGCGCCAAAAGCAAAATTGGAAAAGCAAACTGAGAAATTGTCAGTCTCCTTTTTAAGCCAATCTTTTTCCCCTTTCTCATAATGATTCTATATTGAATTGAAGAAACAATTCTGACTTAAAAAGCGAATGGCTTAGAATCACTGCCCTTCTATCCCCTCTGCTATTTTCCCTTCTTTTTATCTTGCTCATTTCTAATTACAATCAGAAAGGGAATCGAAACCAAGGGAACAAAGATGACAGAAAAAGCACATACTTGGCGTTTTCGGCGTATAGGCGGAATGGATCAAGTTGTTTTGCAGACGAGTGCGGATATCGAAGCTCTTGCAGAACTAGACCCTAAACTCTGGGTTGTCCTTGCTATGCCAACAACTCAAAACCGATGCAGCGATGCATTGAAATTACTCGATATCGATCACGATGGTAAAGTCAAAACTGCGGAAATACTCGGTGCGATCGAAAAATTGAAGGCTGCTTTTACAAGCTTGGATGTGCTCTTTAGCGAAAACGCATCAATAAAACAAGAATTTATCAAGGATAAATCACTTAATAATGCGTGCAAAATTGCAGCACAAATTGCAGGCTCCAATATCGATGAGATCGATCTCGACATTGTCAACAAGGCAATAGAGCTTTTCAATACGCAGCTATGGAATGGCGATGGTGTCATAGTTATAGAATCAACTGATGAACCAGAAGTAAAAGAATATATTGCTGCGCTAATTGCAGGAGGCTATTGCACTCAGGACAGTTCCGGAAACATGGGAGTGGATTTGGCCTCAATTGAGGCTTTTAAGAAAGAGGCTCAAGATTTTCTTTCATGGATTGAAATAGGCGAAGCTCTGAAAAAAGAGCTCCCCTTTACAGATCTCGATACAGCTCTTGCAGCTTATAAATCGGTTGCAACAATTGTCGACGATTATTTTCAAAAATGTGCGCTTCTCGGCCTTACAGGAAAACCCGATGCTCTCAATGCTCTTATGGTCAAAATCACAGAGGCTCTAAGCAGTGCGCCTGAAAACAATAGAGAAGCCCTTAGGATCCTGCCGCTATCGATTCCCCAAATTGATGGATTTCTGGATATCCATGGACCATTCAATCCTTTCTACGAGCCACAAGCAAGAGCGTTTTTCGGAATAGCAAGCGCGGCTTATGAGCTAGACTCAAAACTCGAAAGAGAAAGCTGGAAACGAATTGTAGATGACATGGAAAAGTATGAAACCTGGCTTGCCGCAAAACCTGTAGGCCGAGCACAATCGATTCCACCTGTACGCCTTAAAGAGATGATTCAAGACAGTAGCTTGAATAAATTGCTATTGCTCATAGAGAAAGATTTGCAAGAAGCTCCGCGGGCAGAAGCACTCCAACAACTTCATGATCTTCTTATCATCAAACGAGATTTTCTGAAAATTCTTCGCAATTTTGTTACCATGGACGATTTCTATGCAACTCGTAAGAGCATCTTTCAGAGCGGTAGACTATTCCTAGATGGCCGTGAGTTCGAACTCTGTCTAGATGTGAACAATCCAAATGCGCATCCTTCGCTAGTCAGCCTTTCTAATATGTATTTGGTCTATTGTGATATTTTCCGGACTTCAGGAGAGAAAAGGACGATTATAGCCGGCATCACTGCGGGCGAAGCTGATGGCATTTATATTGGCCGAAATGGTATATACATTGATGATGAAGGCGCAAATTGGAATGCGACGATTACGAGAGTATTGATTCAACCTATCAGCATTCGCGAGGCTTTTTTTAGCCCTTATAGATGGCTCGCGCGCACTATAGAAAGCCTTATTGTCAAAAGAGCAAGTACCACCGAATCAGAACGACAAAATCAAATGAAAAGCGCCGCAGAAAAAACCTTGGAGGCACCTATTGAAGGCCCTCAGGTAAATAGTCAAGCAGTGGCCAAGAAAATAGATGTAGGGACAGTCGCTGCCATTGGCGTCGCCTTGGGCAGCATCGGTGCGATGATTACTAGCATCTTGAGTCTGTTCATAGGCTTAGGCGTATGGATGCCGCTAGGAATCGCTTTGGTTTTCCTTCTTATTTCTGGCCCATCGATGATCCTAGCTGCAATCAAGCTGAGGAAAAGAGATCTAAGTCCCATATTGAATGCAGAAGGTTGGGCTGTTAATGGACATCTGCTTTTGAATATTATATTCGGCAGTTCTTTGAGCCATCTGGCTACTCTTCCATCTAATTCGGTGAGAACACTCAATGATCCCTATGCTCCCAAGAGAAAACCTTGGGTACTCTATCTACTGATTCTGCTCATCATTCTCGCGATAGCAGCGTGGTTGTTGGGCTGGATTGAACCGATCATTGATTTTTTCAGGAAATAAGGTCTTGTGACTCGTTATGGGGCACACGACAAGCACGACAAAAGTGTACGACAATTTTGTTTAAAGATAGTCAGCTAGCAGCACAATAAGGGTGTTTTGACTATCATCCGATTTTCTGCTATCATAAATAATCTATGCCTAATGATCAAACTACAACTTTTCTAGTGGATCAGCGTGTTGTCTATCCAAGCCAGGGTGTTGGACGCATAATGGAGATTCGAGAAAAGACATTCAATAGTCAAAAAACTCTTTATTATATTATCTATCTCGAATTTTCGGATATGACGGTCATGGTGCCTGTCGATAAGGTGGAAGCGCTAGGGATACGCCCGCTTGTCTCCAAGGAGGAAGCTGAGGTAGCACTCGATTCGATATCGAAAGCTGCGTCCACGATTCCTTCAGATTGGAAACTGCGATATCAGATGAATCTCGATTTGCTGAAAAAGGGTTCGATCATGGACATTGCAGCAGTCGTACGCTCACTCTATCAGCGCTCCAAGATTAAGGAACTGCCCATTCTTGAGCGCAAATTGTATGAATCAGC
>DMNL01000136.1 GCA_003452735.1 Spirochaetaceae bacterium | reverse complement strand
AAATTATTTGAGGCAAATATCACACACGCTCGCCCAGTTAGACTGATTGGCGTTGGAGTCAGCAAGTTAAGCCCACCTTACCGTCAGCTTAGTCTGTGGGATGATGAACAAGAGGAGAAGGAAAAACTTGCCGGCGCCATCGACCAGCTCAAAGAGAAATATGGACAAGATATTATCAAGCGCGCAAGCATGATGAAAAGATCAAACGATCATTAAACTAATTAGAAGGATATTTCTTCAGTTTCTGAGCGTGACTGAGGAAGCTACTATAAAGAATTGAAGTAATCCCTTATCTTATTAGCCATTAATTTTCTACGTTCTACTAAGAATTGATCATAATCATCAGCCAACGAATTGAAAACATCCAATGGAATAGAATGAGATTCAAGGTTTTGAAAAAGTAATTCTTCTTCGGTTATTCCTCCATATCTTACTCTTCCACCATGGACTTGTTCCCATAATTCAGCAAAATATTGTTTGGGTGGTTTATCACCAATAGAAATATTTATTTCACTCTGGGCAATAGCATAATTAGCGATTTGATTATATTGCCCTCGTTCCAATCCTTTTTTCTTTAAATAGTTTCTTGGAAACAAATGATGAACATCTGAGTGATTTATGAGTAATGAAGATACTTCTATATCTCTTGATAAAAAACCTTTGTCTTTCATTTTGACTTGAGCTGCCTGATAAACTAAGAAATATGGGCTTATTGCTGAGGATGTTTCCATTTGCTGAGGTAGCAATGCTGACCAAAAGCTATCATTCAAGGTCGTTTCGATAACTGTATTCACATATGGAACAACCCCATGTGATTCAATTTGACGAATGTCGAAATCAAAAACAGTTTCTGGATTCCCAGAATATCGACCGGTTAACATTGACATGACGAACCATCTTCGAATAACTCGTTCAATCTCCGCAGCCTTAATGCCTTCCTTTTTTGCTCGAAGATAAAGAATATATGCAAAATTGACAGTATTTTTACCACCAATGAGACGATTCGTAATAAAACCCGCCGATCTCAATATCATCGTGACGCAGTCAAAATTCGTCTTATTCATAAAATGTAAAATCCCATTCTTTAATGTTGAGAACGATTGTTCTGCGATCTCTTCTTCGTATTGTTTTGTTTCAAAATTTCGACCTGAGAGCAACGCCACAAGGTCTTGAAGTTTTCCTCTCCCAAATTCTGAAGTAAAAGCTACTCTCAACATGTCAGTATATGAAGGATCATATAAATCATCTTTTACATCTTTCAACCAAACCATTTTTGGATAAAATTCTGATCTAACAAAATCAATGTCATTCTTTTCGATCGACTTATAAAAATCAGGTGCTACGGCTAAATGGCAAAAATAATCTATTGCCTTTCGTAATAAATTCCCCCCATATTTTTCATTCGCGGCTATCTTTGACATTGCAAAATCCGCCTGGCTTAGTTCAGTCCCAGCAGAATTTACACGAATAAAAATTTCAGTTACGGTATCAATATCTAGGTCTTCGGCTAATTCTATAATCCCAACTTGGTTGTTGATAATCTTTTGGAGTTTTTCGATTTTTTTCTCAATCTCTTTTCTATCAACGTCTGGATTGTTACTTAGATACTGAGCAACAATATCTATTAGAGAGGCATCAGGCTCAAAGAGTTTGGCTACATCAGGGATCCAAACCGGATTTTTCTGAATGGCAGGATTGGACACTTCGAAAAGCTCTTCAAGTGGATTGAAAGCAATTCGAATTCGAGTTATTTCATAATCCTTTGTCAGGACTTCTCTTCCTAATAAAGATGCCATCAAAGCTGTAATCCTTTGTTGACCATCGATCATGATTCGTTTTCCAGCGGCTAGCGTTCCATCTTTGGATCGAATCGTTGGATTCCGCCATAAAATTAAGTAACCAACGGGATAACCTTTATAAAGAGAGTCAAGGAAATTTCTGACCTTTGTTGCCTCCCAAACAAAAGGTCGCTGGATTTCAGGTATCGTAATCTCCCCACTCTTTATCCACCCTAATAGGATATCAATTGGCTGAGGATTGACGGAATAGCGTTGAACGGTCATGCTCATTTACCTCCTAATCAACTTTTTATCAATATTGTACATTTTAGTTTACATTCAATGAAAAACTCAAACAATTCTCGAACTTTTGGTATAATTTACGCATCGCCAACGTAGCTCAGCCGGTAGAGCAGACGCTTCGTAAGCGCCCGGTCAAGGGTTCGAATCCCTTCGTTGGCTTTTTCTGTTTAACGCGCTTTCAGCGCTTCAGGATGGCACGGCTATCCAGCGCCAGTGCCCCTTGCTCCTCCGGGTAAACTATCAGCGGATTAATCTCAACTTCAGCAATCTCCGGGAAGTCCAACGCTAACTGGCTGAGACGCGCGATCACACCTTTCACAGCGGCAATATCTCCTTTGTAAGCCCCGCGATAACCCTCCAGCAATTTACCTGCAATTGTGCCAGCGATCATGTCATCAATATCTTCTTCTGAAAGTGGCGCGACCTTGAAGCGAATATCCTTAATTTCTTCCACAAGCACGCCGCCCATGCCAAACATAAGCATTGGTCCAAAAGTCGCATCCCTTCGCATCCCCACAATCACTTCCTGCCCCTTGGGTGCCATCTTCTCCACCATCACTCCCAAAATATGCGCCTCTGGGTAGTTTTGCGTGATGTGCGCAAGCATTTCATTATAAGCTACGCGCAATTCATTAGCATTTCTCAGGTTCAGCCTTATTCCACCAGCTTCCGATTTGTGCAGCAACCCCTCAGCCGCAATTTTGATCACCACTGGGTAGCCAATTTGCTCAGCGATTTGTATAGCCTCTGTTTCATTCTTTGCCAGCCCGCCAGGCACATTAGCAATCCCATAAGCTTCTAGCAGCTGGCGAGTCTCGAATTCTCCTAATGCAGTTTTGCCCACAGCTTGATCAAGCACCGCAGTAGCTCGTTCAGTTCGGACGCCCGCAACTTGTATGGGTGAAAACGCTGGACGGTCACGAAAACTTACAAATTTTCGCATGGCAGCTAATACAGGTCCGATTTGTTCCGGAAAGCGGAAGACCGGTACCCCGGAGGCATTCAAAAAGGCATTTGCTTCGCGGGTGCTGCGCTCGCCAACTAAGCACGTGAGTATGGTTTTGTCAGTCTGCTGAGCAGCCTCCACCCAAACTTTAGTCACACCCATGGTATCAACCAAAGCTTGAGGCACCAAAATCGGCACAAGTACATCCACCGCCTGCTCTTTGATGAGGTTAGCCAGGCTCCAGGCATAATCCTGCGGCTCTGCTTGTCCGAGCATATCTACAGGATTTGCCACTTGCGCGCTCGGATTGAGCTTCGTGCGCAATTCCGTCTGAATTTCCGGGCTAATTCGTGCAAGCCTATAACCATTTTTTGACAGCTCGTCTGCTAGCAAAGCGGCTGCGCCGCCAGCATTCGTTGCAATAGCTACGTTATTCCCACGTGGTAAGGGCTGCACACCCAATGCCCAAGCAGTGTTGATTAATGCATCCAAGGTTTGGACTTCAATAACGCCGGTTTGCTCGAAAACAGCCTGATAAGCTGCGTATTCGCCTGCCAGTGAGCCCGTATGCGAACTGACAGCTTGCGCACCAGCATTACTCTTCCCTGCCTTGAGTAAAACAATGGGTTTTTTCTTAGAAAT
>DMNL01000104.1 GCA_003452735.1 Spirochaetaceae bacterium | reverse complement strand
GAGGTTTTCCCTCCGGAAGATGCAGACATCATAATCGACAACTACGCAACAGGCTCTACCCTGAGGGCAAATAGACTCGAAATACTAGATACCCTGATGACAAGCTCGACTCGATTCTATGCCTCGAAAACTGCAATAGCAGATGAAGACAAGCGCGAAGCTGCGGAAGCGCTTGTTCTTCTCTTCCGTTCTGTGCTCGAAGCGAGGCGTCGTGTGATGCTTGAAGTCAATATATCGGCTGAACTTCTCGATGAGCTTGTGGCTATTCTGCCCTGTCTAAGAGCACCCACCGTATCCCCTCTGGGAGGAGGAGATGCCTTTGCTGTTAAAGTTGCAGCTCCTCGCGATATGCTTGCAAGCCTTATCCCAGAGATAAAGCGCCGTGGGGGCACCGATATTGTAGCAACTCAGATATCGCAGCTTGTGCCATAAGCCAAAAGGAGGAGACAATGCTTAGACTAGATGCCAATGAAGGCCGATGCATTCTTTCAGAAGAAGATCTTAGAGAGATATTGAGCCCTGAAATAGCCCGGCGCTACCCTATGAGGGAGCTCTTGGAAATACCTTTAGCCGAGAAGCTCGGGCTGCCTTCATCCTGCGTGCTTGCAACCGCTGGAGCGGATGATGCTATTGATAGAACAATACGGAGTCTTGCAGGGCCAGGAGGACTTATCATGAGTACGAGTCCTGGTTTTGTCGAATTCTTGGAAGCCGCCCAGCGATCATCAGCTCGTTTCAAGGAAATAAAAAAGGATCCATTTGAACCTTTTCCGATCGACGATATATGCAGATGCGTCAGGGCCCTGACTCCAAGACTCCTTATTCTGTCGAGCCCCGATAATCCTTCTGGAGTTGTTCTCTCCCCCCTCGATGTCACACAGATCGCCACGGTCTGTCAGGAGCTTGGCACTATCTTTGTCTTCGATGCAACCTATCAGGAATTTTCGATACATGGATCAACGCCTATCCAGGCGCTAGCCAACCCAAATGTGCTTGTAACCGGTAGCTTTTCCAAATCCAAGGGCCTTGCGGGTTTTCGAATCGGGTATGTTGCGGCTAATCCTGAGTTTACGCAGTTGATCTCGAGACTTTCGGAAGCTGGCCCTCCTTACTCGCTTTCGAGCTCGGCAATTGAAGCCGGCAGAAGAGCGCTTTCTCTTGATCAAGGAGTTGCTCAAGGCTTTATTGATGAGGTCCGGCGGGAAGTGCAGACCCTGAAATCGCTTTGCAGAAAACTTGGCTTTTTAGTATCGGAGAGCGAAGCAAACTTCATTCTCTTGAAAAGCGAAAATCCTACTGATCTATCCGATAAATTGCGCGAACGAGGAATTCTTGTGCGTACCTGGCCTAGAAAACCAGGATATGAAGAGCTGGTAAGAATCACCGTTCCAGGAGACCAAGGAGAATTCGAGGAACTATGTGGTTCTCTCGAAGATGCAGTGAGAGAATATGATAAAAATAACAGAATAAAGAGCAAACCTAAGAACAAGGAGCGTCTATGAATGATCAACCAATAGCAACCATAAGAAGAACAACAGCCGAGACAGATGTCGGCGTGAGTTTACAATTATCGCCGGGATCTATCGATATCAATACAGGCATAGGCTTTTTTGACCATATGCTTACTCAGCTTGCATTCCATGCTGGCTGGAGCCTTAAAATTTCATGCAAAGGAGATCTGGATATCGATGACCATCACACAGTAGAAGATGTAGGCATTGCCCTTGGAATAGCATTCTCCAAAATCGTCCCTTCGGCGAAAGGCCTTGCGCGCTTTGGCTATTCCTATGCCCCGATGGACGAGGCTCTCGCACGTGCTGCGCTGGATATTTCCGGCAGAAGCTACTTTGTGTTCTCCGGAGACTTCTCCACACCATCTATAGGCTCGCTTTCGACCTGCAATATTGAGCACTTTTTTCAGAGCTTTGCAACGAATGCACGATGTACGCTTCACCTCGACATTCTTCGTGGAGAAAATGACCACCACAGGGCTGAAGCGCTTTTTAAGGCAGTTGCGCTTGCATTCAGAGCTGCGCTCGCACCAAGCGCGGCTTTAGCAAGCACAAAGGGGGAAACATGCATAGATTCGGAGCAAACATGAATACGAACAAGAAATCTAAGTCAGCATTGCAAAAATGCATGAGAATGTCTGCTGTCAAGATAATTCCATGCCTCGATTTCAAAGAAGGTCGAGTTGTCAAAGGCAAGCGATTTCAAAATCTCGTAGATTCTGGAGATCCTCTAGAGCGCGCTCTTATCTATGAAAAGCAAGGAGCTGACGAGCTTGCTTTTCTCGATATCAGCGCCACTATAGAGGGAAGAAAGACCATGGCGCAGGAAGTTGCGCGCATACACCAGGCGATTTCGATTCCTCTCACTGTAGGCGGCGGAATTGCGAGCATCGAGGATGCAGCCCGATTGTTCGAGGCAGGCGCGGACTATGTCTCGATAAACAGCGTTGCTGTGAAAAAACCTGCGATAATCGATGAAATGGCCTCAATATTCGGAACAGAATGCATAGTGGTAGCCATCGATGCTGCACATAATGCATCTATGCCATCGGGATATGAAGTGAAAATCGATGGAGGCTCCAAATCGATGGGTATCGATGTATCAGAATGGGCACAAGAAGCCGCAGAGCGAGGTGCAGGACAGATTCTACTCACTTCGATAGATCGCGATGGCACTTGCCTGGGTTACGATTGCAGACTTATCGAAATTGTCGCCCGTATAGTATCTGTACCGATTATCGCTTCTGGAGGTGCTTCAATGCTAGAGCATTTTCTGGAGGGATATTTAAGTGGCGCATCCGCTCTGCTCGCCGCTGGGATTTTCCATCGCGGTGAAGTCTCGATTCGAGAGATAAAAGAATTCTTGAAAGCACACGATGTGGAGGTAAGATTATGATCGTGCCTAGTATCGATATTATGAATGGCAGAGCAGTACAGCTTAGAGGAGGAAAGCAGCCACCTCTGGATGCTGGAAACCCTCTAGAGCTCGCCGAACGATATGCTAGGGTTGGAGAGTTCGCCGTAGTAGACCTCGATGCTGCCAAAGGAATCGGAAGCAACCGAGAGCTCATTCTTTCTCTATGCAGAACCCATCGAGTACGCGTAGGTGGAGGCATTCGAACGATTGGCCTTGCTATGGATTACCTCAATGAAGGAGCCCGTTCGATAATGATAGGAACTTCGGCCACACCCGAATTTCTTTCCAGCTTACCGCGTGATCGACTTATTGCGGCCTTGGACAGCAAGGAAGGGACTATCATGGTCGAAGGATGGTCGAAGCCAAGGGAAGGTTCCATTGAACAATCGATCAGTGTTCTTTCCCCCTATGTGTCTGGGTTTCTCATCACCTTCATCGAAACCGAGGGCGACCAGTGCGGAATCGATATCGAAAGAGCAAGAAAGCTGATTGCTCTCTCGCCCGATAGAAAATTCACATTTGCTGGAGGTGCCGCCGGAGGCGAACGAGGCATTGCAGATATTGCGGCCTTGGATAGACTGGGTGCCGATCTCCAAGTTGGCACTTCGCTTGTGTTGGGCGATTTATCTCTTGCGGAGGCCTTTGCCGCACCTCTTGTTACCGATAGGGCCGATGGACTATGGCCTACGCTTGTCTGCGATGAGTCTGGAAAGGCACTTGGGCTTGTTCATTCGAGCATGGAGAGTCTAAAAGTAGCATTGAATAGCGGCAAAGGAACGTATCATTCTCGCTCAAGGGGCCTTTGGGTCAAGGGGGAGTCATCTGGAAACGACCAAACCCTTATCCGCGCAGAGCTCGATTGCGATCGCGACACAATCCGCTTTACGGTGCGCCAGAATGGCGAAGGCTTTTGTCATCTTGGCAGGAGAACCTGCTTTGATAACGGTTATGGACTGGAAAAACTCGATCGCACTATCAAGAAACGCATGAAAGAAGCACCTCCCGGCTCTTATACTCGAAGGCTATTTGCAGATGAATCTCTGCTGGCATCCAAGCTTCGCGAAGAAGTGCAAGAGCTTGCCCAGGCAAAATCTATACAAGAGGCAATATCTGAAGCTGCCGATGTACTCTATTTCACTTTGGTAAAAACAATCAGCATGGGGGCCAGCCTATCGGATATCGAGGAGGAACTCGAGCGTCGGTCATTGCGTGTAACGCGGCGCGGGGGAGATGCAAAACCCGAATTCGAAGGTCCAGAAGGAAAAAGCGAATGGAAAAGCATCCATTAAGAAGAATTAGGATCGATGATATCCCGGAGCCTTCGGCGAGGCTTTTCGATCCAGAAATCGATGCGGTTGCCAAGCAGGCTATCGATGCGATTCGTACTGGCAAAGAGGAAGAGCTTAGGCGATGGGCGGAGAGACTCGACGGACTTCCGGCAGGAGCGCCTCTTGTTATCTCTTGCGATGAAATGAAAGCTGCCTATGATGCGCTGCCTAAGGAAACCGCCGAGCTTTTAGGGCGCGCCAAAGGCCGCGTAGCGGCCTTTGCGGCCGCTCAACGCGCCTGCCTTGCGCCTCTTAGCATACCGCTTCAGATAGAGCCGATAGAGATTGCATCTCCGATAGATCCAATAGAACCAAAGAGCCTGTTAGAGCCAAATGAGCCAGCCGACATAGAGATGTCGGCAAAAAAAATGACAGCTAAAGGAATTAAAAAAGAAGGCGAGAAAGGCGCGTTGTGCGGCCGCTACGGGCACGAAATCGTGCCCGTGGCGCGTGTAGGTTGTTATGTTCCAGGTGGTGCCTTCCCCCTCCCCTCCAGCGCAATCATGACCGTTGTCCCTGCAAAAGTTGCAGGCGTCGAAGAAGTCTGGTGTGCTGGCCCCAATCCCAGCAAGGAGACCCTGGCTGCCTCATGGCTTGCAGGCGCAGAAGGATTCTTGCAAGTAGGAGGCGCCCATGCTATTGCAGCCTTAGCTTTCGGCGTCTGTATCCCCAAATGCGATGTCATCGTAGGCCCTGGCGGAAAATATGTCGCATCAGCAAAGCGCCAACTTTTCGGCATTGTAGGCACTGAAGCACCAGCCGGCCCCTCGGAACTACTTATCATTGCAGATAAAACCGCAGAAGCCGACATTATTGCTGCTGATCTTCTAGCCCAGGCAGAGCACTCCCCAGATTCACTGCCCGCTGCAATTGTGACCGAAGAAACTTTAGCTCTCGAAATCCAAAAAGCCCTCAAAACTAGGCTCGAAGAGCTCCCTGAACCTAATCGAAGTATAGCCAATCGAGCCCTTTCGAATGGCTTTATCTGTGTAGAGCATGATCTTCTGCGAGTTGTTGATGGAGCAAATCGCTGCGCGCCGGAACACCTCGAGATTGCAACCACAGATCCTGCAAGCCTTATGAAACAGATAAAAAACGCAGGTGCTGTCTTTCTCGGCCTAAGATCAGCAGAAGTATTCGGAGACTATGGTGCAGGGCCCAATCACACTCTTCCTACTGGAGGAGCATCTAGATTTGCCGCTGGCCTCTCAGTCCTTTGCTTTTTACGAACCAGAACATGGCTTGCCATAGAGAATCCAGAGCTCCTCGTTGAGGATACTGCTGCTTTCGCTCGCCTAGAAGGCCTCGAGGCGCACGCACAAGCCGCACTAACACGTACTCTCAAACATAAAAATGAAAGCCCTAAGTCCTAATGCTTAGAACCCGTATATGCTAGAATATTTTTCTCGTAGATATTTCTCAAACCACACAGGATCCAGAGCAGAACCAGTGGCTTTTTCGACGAGTTCGCCTGGCATATAGCGTGATCCATGACAATGCACATTGGCTCGAAGCCATGTAAGCACAGAGAGAGTATCACCGCTCGCTATGCGAGCTTCGATGTCAGGTACTTCTTCCTTGAGCTTAGCCCAGAACTGTGCAGCATAGAGATTTCCAAGCGCATAGCTTGGGAAATATCCAAAATATCCTATAGACCAATGAACATCCTGAAGGCAGCCCACTCGATCATTTGGCACTTCTAACCCCAATAATTTCTTGTACTTCTCTCCCCATGCTCCAGGCATATCTGCCACACGCAGATTCCCGTCTAATAGCGCTGACTCTAGCTCAAAACGCGCAATTATATGCAAACCATATGTAACTTCATCTGCTTCGGTTCTAATAAGCGAAGGACTCACTCTATTTACTGATTCTATAAAGCTTTCGAAGTCAAGATCCCTGCCAGCCTCACCCAAAAGGGCACTCAAGGCTAAAAAATTCCTCTCCCAGAATGCCCTGGAGCGGCCAACTATATTCTCCCACAGCCTAGACTGTGACTCATGCACCGCCATCGATACAGCTTCAGCCAGTTTTGTCCCTCTAAACTCTGGATTTGGATCGATTCCCATATCGTAGAGAGCATGACCCGATTCATGGATTGTGCTAAAGAGGCTTGAAGGAAAATAATCTTCAACATAGCGCGTTGTAATGCGTATATCGTCAGCACCGAGGCTTGTTGTGAAAGGATGAGCAGAAACATCCAGCCTTCCGCGATCCATCTCGAAATGCAGCACCTTCATGAAATACAAGCTTATTTGTTCTTGAGTTTCAGAGCTGACATACCGCCCTAGACATTTGTCTTCTATCTGCGGCTTAGCGCGTATCTTGTCGAGGATATCGACGAGATAAGCCTTCATTGTGGAAAAAACAGCTGTAATCGATTCCTGCGAGCTTCCGGGCTCATATAGATCGAGTAGTACATCATAGGGTCTTGCATTCGGATTGAGATACCCTGCCAGTTCTCGCGAGAGGCCAACAATTTTTTCAAGGTGAGATTCAAATGCCTTAAAATCGTTGTCTTTTTTTGCCTCTGCCCATTTTACCTGCGCAATGCTAGTTGATCTCGCATATTCGGTGACAAAAGCCTCTGGTAACTTGGTTTCTATATCATAATCCCTCCGCACCTTGCGGATATAGGCTTTCTCATCTGGAGAAAGATCATGCTTCGCTTCTAGTGTCGCAAGTAGCTCACCTATTTCGGGATTTACTGCCTTTTGGTGGGCAAGCCCCTCGAAAAGCGCAAGCTGTGATGCGCGTTCCTGTATCGCTTTGGAAGGCATGTAGGTCTCCTGATCCCATCCGAGGACTGCACTAATATGAGACATAAGAGTGTGTTCTCGATCAAGCTCTATAAGGCGAGCCGTTTCTTTTTGCATCGATTTCCTCCTTGTTTACTCTTCATAATTCATATAGTAGCACTCGAATAAGACTCTTTGTATACTAAAATCCGTGTTTTTAAGGGAATTGACACAGGATATACGCATTCTCAGAGGAACAGGGCCAGCAACCCTGCGTTCACTTGCGAATCTAGGTATTCATACTATTGCGGATCTTTTGCTGCACCTGCCAAGAGATTATGAAGACAGAACAAAAATCCTTCCATTATCGCGCTTTTCTGAAGCTAAGGTTTATACTAAGGCCAAGGTCATTCGCCATGAATGGTTTGGCTTTGGAAAAATGCGCACTCTAAAGATCATCATAGCAGACGATTCTTCCGAGGGGGCCCTCCTCTGCTTCAATAGGCCTTTCCTCGAGCAAATGGCTCCCGTTGGCTCGATAATCCAGATCTATGGCAAATTTCAGTTTAAGTATGGCGAAATCCAGTCTTCTGCCTTTGAGCTAAAACCCCTCCAGGAAGACTTCGTTCCAGAACAGAATCTTTCGCCTATTTATCCCCTCACGGGAAGGCTGAACCAAACAACTATGAGAAGGTTGACAGCTCTAGCACTTCAAAAATTTGCACCTCATATCGAGGATGAACTTCCAGATGCTCTGCGTGAATCATACTGCTTCCCACCCAAGTCTGAAGCTATTCGCTCAATTCATTTTCCTTCATCATGGGAATCAGTTAAAATTGCTCATGATAGGCTTGCCTACGAAGAGCTCTTTTACTTTCAGCTTGGTATTGCACTAAGAATTCGTTCTAGACAGACAAAAACCATTAATCGCATCTTTGTTCCTGGCGTACTTGCCAGACAGCTTCGGGAGCGTCTTCCCTACACGCTAACTGAAGATCAAGAACTAGTCCTCAAGGAAATCATAGAGGACATGCACAAGCCTTTTCCTATGGCCAGGCTTCTGCAGGGAGATGTCGGATCAGGAAAAACAATGGTGGCTCTGCTTGCGGCACTATATGCAGTTGAGCGAGGAGGACAGGTAGCAATAATGGCTCCTACTGAACTCCTTGCCCGGCAACACGCAACCATTGCTGCACATCTTGTAGAGCCCTTGGGTGTACGCCTTGCATTTGTGACCGGCTCGATATCTAGCGCTGTTCGGCCTCAACTATTAGAAGCTCTTAAAAGTGGCGACATAGATATCGCCATAGGTACACATGCCCTTTTCTCCGATGATGTTTCTTTTAAAAATCTCGAACTGGTCATAATCGATGAGCAGCAGCGCTTTGGAGTGCTACAGAGGGTAGCCCTCTACAAGAAAGGCCATGTGCCAGATTTTTTAATGATGACTGCCACACCTATACCAAGGAGTCTTGCTCTTACTTTTTTTGGCGACATGCAAGT
>DMNL01000115.1 GCA_003452735.1 Spirochaetaceae bacterium | reverse complement strand
TCTAACATATTCTACTTCAGAAAACCATATAAGAAAACAATCAAGAAATTCATATAGGAAGAAAGTCAGATAAGCTTCGCGCAAGAATTGTTAGGCTGTTTTGAAGCGCGAATAAGCTTATCTGCGTCATATTTGATAGAAGCGTGATAAGCAGTAAAACAGCAGCTCTGCTTTCGTGCCTACGTTTCTTCTCAGCTTTGTCTTAATCGCCCTTTGGTATCGGTTTAATGAAATTTGCTTCAATAGAACAATTAGGCAAAGCACAGTGCTGGCTACCTTCATGGCACAGTTGCATAAAGGGTAAGGAGGCTTCTTGTGCCGTCATATTACAATAAAAGCGATTTTATGCGGTTCTTGATTGAAAAATGCCATTTTGACAACAAGAAAACGAAATGGGCTTGCTATTGGGTTGAAAGGTTTGAGCAATTATTCCCCGAGTGGGAGCAAGACCGTGAACACGCCATCGAAGCATATGGCGATCTTTTATGCAAGAAGAAATCTGATATTGTCGTAAATTGGGCACTTCAATCGGTGAGAGTATTTATGATGTACCTGGATATAGGGCAAAATAAGGAGAATCCGAGCATAGACCAAAATGAAACCGACCTAAAGGGGGAAACAGGTAAAGCAACCCTGACAAATTCCTCAATTGCTACAATTACGCTTCAAGCGCCTATTCCACCGAGTTCGTCGTTACCTACGCAGACTCAGCTTTCGGACACGAATGCAGCCTGGAATTCTTACTCAGCGCAGCGTATGCAGCAGGTTCGAGAAGTTATTCGGCTCAAACATCGCTCACTGCGCACCGAAAAGGCATATCTTGCATGGACCCATCGATTTCTAAATTTTGTGTGGAGTAAGAAGCTTGTACAAGAGGCGAAAGGCAAGAAAGGCGACTATATTATCACTGCAGATCATCTGCGCGCGTTTTTGAGTTATCTTGCGCTTGAGGCCCATGTGAGTGCAGCGACACAAGAGCAAGCGCTCAATGCGCTTCTTGTGCTGTTTCGCACGATTTTGCATGTCGATATTGAGGGACTTTCGAGCGTATTGAGGGCGAAAAAACGCAAAAGGCTACCAGTGGTACTCAGCCGCAATGAGGTGGCGGCATTGCTCGCATCGCTGCGTCAGCCTTATCGGCTTATGGCTTGCCTTATGTATGGGTGCGGATTACGGCTCGAGGAATGTCTTTCCCTCAGGGTGAAGGATATCGATTTTGATCATGATTCGATCGAGGTTCGATCAGGAAAAGGGGGGAAGGATAGGCTCACGGTCCTTCCAGAGGTGCTCAAGGGTGATTTGCGGGCGTATCTTGCTGAATTGCGGCAAGCTTGGGAGCAAGCTAGAAGGCGAGATCTGCCAGGGGTGTTTCTTCCTGAGGCGCTTGCACGAAAATATCCTTCGCTTTCGAAGGAATGGAGTTGGTATTGGCTCTTTTCTGCACGAAGTCCTTGCGCAAATACTCGTACCGGCGAAATTGGCTATTGGCATGTGCATCCTTCGGTGATTCAGAAGAAGATTAAAGAAGCAATTCTCCAAGCGGGTATCACGAAGATGGCATCGGCACATACCTTGCGGCATAGCTTTGCGACGCATCTACTGGAAGATGGTTACGACATCCGTACAATTCAAGAGCTTTTGGGACATTCAAATGTGCAGACTACGATGATTTATACTCATGTAGCGATTAAGAATAGACGCGGCGTCTGCAGTCCTTTGGAACATCTGCAAGGGGGCACTCTAAGTGGGCAAAGGAGCTCTTTGCGGAGATAAAACAGTGTGTTTTAGAAGATAAAATCGCTCGTCTTTGATAAGGTAATGCCTTACTGTGCAATTTTTCTTTAATTGAGAGAACATTCTCTTATATATACAATATTCCCAATGTTGGAGCTCAACCCAAAAATGAGGATTTTTTTCCGCGATGCTAAGTGCGACCGCCGCAACAGGTTCACATCTTAGTATATCGCGCTTTTATAAGGTTTTACCTTAAGACCTATTGTATGTTTGCCTTTTAGCACAGTCAATTGTCCTTCATTTATATATTGAGTTTTTCTAGAAATTAATTTTGAAGCAATGTATTGGATTGCTCGCGAAATATCATAGAACCTATCGATTTGAGCTCCTTGGAAATGACGCTGGAAAAAGATGCTCTTTTATATGCATGGAGGCGAGAGAAAATGTCGCGAAAAAGGAATATCTCGATTCAAAGAAGGGTAGCAAAACCGAATACCTATCAATTTTGGCGCTCTTTGGCTTTATTCTCGATTGTGTCCTTGCTTGCAGCTTGTTCGCCTCCATCGCTGGAGAATAAGATGCTTGGTGATATTCGTCCTCCTATAGTGCGAGATGCTAAACTAAAAAATGCTGGCGAATTTGAAATAGAATTCGATGAGACTGTATGTGTGGGCAGAGAGGCTTTTTCCGCTGAGCCCAAAAGAGTTGCGGTATGCGCAGAGAGTTCAGGGGAAAAGGTGTGTATTAGCCTTCTTCCTCAGCCTTTTCCAGGAGAAAAAGTGATTCTTGCGGGCACTGTTGAAGACATATGCGGCAATAGCACTCATGTTCAGGTTCAATTCAAGGGCTATAATGATAAGCCTGCCCGAATTATCTTGACCGAAGTACAGACTGCTAAGAATACCTCGAAAAAGGCTCCTCATCGCGATTATATTGAATTTATCGTCCAGAAGGGTGGGAATCTAGGTGGGATGTTCGTACAATGGGCAAGCTCTGCAAAGATTATGAAGTATGACTTCATGCCTTGCGAAGTAAGGGCAGATGAGGTTATTGTCTTGCATTTAGCGCCAGAAGGTATTCTAGAGGAAAAGGACGAAACGGGAGAAGATACAGCACTTTCTGGCGGCATCGATGCAAACGCCAAGGGAAGGGATTTTTGGTCGGAAGCAGGCGGTTTGCCTGATTCGAGCGGAGCTATCTCTGTATATGAGCGAGAGGGGAGTCTTCCCATCGATGGATTATTCTATGGTGAAAGCTCCAAGAGTGGTCCTTTAGAGTCTTCAAAGCTTATCTCTATTGTACAGGAGCTTTCAGATGCGCGAATATGGAATTCTGAATCTCCTGCGAAATGGGAAAATGCATTTCTATGGAAACCTTCGGCATCTCGACCTTTTATCCGAACATCACTATCTCAATCTGGGGCAAGTGCGTGGAAAGTCGGAGAAAGCGGTAGTCAAACGCCTGGCTCTTTTTCTAGATAAGGTCGCTGAATAGTTTTTCTATTTCGTGCCGGGGCATGGCGCCGACTTTTTGGCGTATTGCTTGTCCGTCTTTGAATATTATTAGCGTTGGAATAGAAATTATGCTGTATTGAGAAGCAATTTCAGCTTCGCTATCTACATTGAGTTTTCCCACCTTAATCTTATCTTTATAAGTTTCTGCGATTTGGGAAATAGATGGTCCTATCATTTTGCAGGGCATGCACCATTCGGCCCAAAAATCGACAAGTACGGGAATTTTCGACTCTAGCACTTCTTTTTTGAAATTTTCAGCGGTCAGGGTTACTTCGGCGCTCATCTTTGCTCATGCTCCTTCGAATAATTGGCTTTCTCTATGTATTGTTCATAGGGAATGCTAATATAAAAATATAATCACCCTTGTCATAAAGAGTCAAATTCGAAAAATTCATGATATGCACAGATTGAGCCTAAAGTGGGGCTAATCTTATAAAAAAGGCCATCCATAAGGATGGCCTTAAGCTCATTTTCTCCCCCGCGGTGGTTCGAACACCGGACCCAGTGGTTAACAGCCACTTGCTCTGCCAGCTGAGCTACAGGGGAATATGAATTCTCAGCGGAAAGTAAAATAGCCAAAATTAGCACTTTTGTCAAGATTATGTGTTGCCTTCGATTACCTTTCCATAAAAATTTCAGGCGCCTTTGAAGCATGCTGGCATACGATTTAAGAATCAAAAGTGCACTATTTTTTGAGGATTTAAAGCTTAAAAGTGCATTATCGATTCTTAGTTAACCGATTAAATCGATTGCTTATATGAAATATCTGCGAGTTTATACTTGACCCCTCTATATGCAAAGAGTAAGAATGATTCAAAAGGGTTCTATCCATGCAAAGAGTCAAAATTGCTATTACCGCCAATGAGCCAGTTCTGTATACAGAGTTCTATCCTATTTTTGAAGACAGCCCTTTCCTAATAATTATCGATGAATATAACCATGTCCAAAAGTATTCTGCTGAGATTGGCGCAAAAGGGATTCTAAAAGGTAGAGCGGAGTGGATAATTGGCAGAGGCGCAAGAATTCTTGTCACAGGATCTATCGAGAACGAGGATTATCAAAAACTGAGGAGGGCTGGTGTAGCCATAAAATGGGAGTCTTTTGGCGAGGTAAAATCCTTGGTTGAGAGAGCAAGAAGATTTGCTGACTATCTGCTAGAGGCAATGGAAAATGAGAAGCATGTAGATAGGAGCAGATTTGACAGGCGCCTAAGAACAATGAGCATCGCCGCTCCATATTTTGGTCACTCTCAGGAAATAGATCCTAGATATTTAGAAAGCTTAGAACAAAAGGCCGAAAAGAAAGGCAAGAAGCTACTTTTGCAACGCAAAGACGAGGAAGACTCTAATGACAATGATTATGAAACGAGTGGGAATACTTCTCATAAACAGTGAGATAGCGATCTAGCATTCTTAGGTTTCTTTTTTCTGCTTTTGTATGGCGGCCTTAAGCAAGCCTCCAGAAGTTAGCTCCGAGGGAGCGGTTTCCTTTTTCTCTTTTGCTTTTTTATTTGTCTTTTTCTTGGATACAGGAGATTTAGAAGGAGCCAATTCTTTTTGCTCTCGCTTAGTTTCTGACTTCTGAGAGGAAAGCATTTCAAACTTGATTACTTCTCGATCCGTAAGCTTTATTCCCTGTGCTGCTCTATTCCTCACCGCATATTGCTTGACATGAAATACCTCAGAGGTCTTCTTGCTCCTTGATTTAGGCTTGTATTCTAACTTAAAGTCGAATTCATTCTCAGTCGAAAATCCGAGAATCACTGCTGTCTCTGGTACCAGACTATAGTCCCTGCCAGTAAGCCAGCTATCGATTATGGTTCTTTTTATATACGCTCCATTTTCGTTGGATAGCGAATAGATAAGTGTTATTGTGGTTTTGGAAAGGCTTTCCTTTGTTGCGATCGCGGTCCACAAAATTTTTTGTCCGGCAAAGAACTTATCGGGAAGAGGGATAATCGTATATATTCCGTTGTTTCTCAAAATGAGAATCT
>DMNL01000049.1 GCA_003452735.1 Spirochaetaceae bacterium | reverse complement strand
AAGGTTCGTAGCAGTAATGAAACCTTGTGCATCTTAGCGCGCATTAAAATGCTCCATGAAGCTAATCAGAACTCTCCCACGAATAGGACTTCTGGCTCGAGACAAAATCCAGTAGCGTTATGAACAACCTTCTGAGCGTATTCTATCAGTTCTTTCATATCGCGAGCGCTAGCTTCTCCGATATTTACGAATATGTTTGCATGCCATGGAGAGATAAGCGCATTGCCAACTCTATAGTTTCGCAAGCCAAGTTCATCAAGAATTTTTCCAGTTGGTTTACCGAAATCATGATTATTTTTGAACATAGACCCTGCGCTTGGAAAGTTGAAGTGTCGCTTTTGCATGCGATCTCTCATGCGAAAGCACATACGCTCAGCGATTTTCTTAGGATCATCTGAGATGAGCCTAAACGATGCAGCACAGATTATAAAGGATTCTAATTCCCCGCCAGGCATGAAGGGTGAGCGCTTATAGGACCATGACTGAGCACTAGCGGGAAGGATTTTGAATCTTCCTTGGTTGTCGATAATTGTAAGATCTTGGATGTGCGTAGATATATCATCTTCGTAACAGCGCGCATTCATATAGATCGAACCTCCAAGGCTTCCGGGCATTCCATAGAAATTTTCAAGCCCAGAAAGACCACAAACCTGAGCCTCTTCGCACAGAGTAATCAAAGGAACTCCACATTCGGCATACAACAGAATAGGGTCGTTTTTGTTTTTCTGTTTCAAATGCATTATCGAAGAGAGGAGACTTGTATCGATCACCGCACCCCTAATACCCTTATCACCTACAAGTATATTGGCCCCGCCTCCAAGAATGAAAAAAGGTACATTCTCAATCTGTAGAAGCTCCAATACCTCTTTAAATGCTAATATAGAGCGTGGCCTTATAAAGAGATCTGCGGGTCCACCGATCCTGAAAGTGGTATGCTCCTTCATAGGCTCGTCAAAAGAAATCGAGCAATGGTCAGTATTGATTTTTTGAGCGATTTGCCATAGCTTTTTCATGTAATTCCAGTATCTTAGCTTAAAGTAGTAAAAGCAAGAAGGTCCGACTGACGAAAAGGAGCGTATATGCATGATGTCTACATATTCAATACGATGGGTCGGAACATTCAGCTTTTTAAGCCCCTGCATGAAGGGAGTGTAGGGTTCTATGGCTGCGGACCTACAGTCTACAATTATGCTCATATAGGAAATCTAAGAACATATATTTTCGAAGATACTCTTGTCCGAATGCTAAAGCGATTTGGATATGAAGTGACTCATGTAATGAATATCACTGATGTCGGGCATCTCTCTAGTGATGATGATACAGGTGAAGACAAGATGCTTAAGTCAGCCAGAGAAAGAGGCCAGTCAGTGCTCGAAATTGCGCAATTCTATACTGATGCTTTTTTTAGAGACACAGAACGCCTAAATATTCAACAGCCCAAAATCATCTGTAAAGCAACAGATCATATTCAGGATATGATCGAACTAATCAAGCGTATCGAGGCAAATGGTTATACTTATTTCGCTGGAGGCAATCTCTATTTCGATGTCTCCAAATTCGATCGCTATGGTGAGCTTGCTGGGCTTCAACTAGACCAGCTCAAAGCAGGAGCGCGCGTCGAGCTAGATCCCAACAAACGCAATCCTTTCGACTTTGTCCTTTGGTTCACAAAATCGAAATTCGATAAGCAAGCGCTACTCTGGGAAAGTCCATGGGGAATAGGATATCCAGGCTGGCATATCGAATGCTCAGCCATGAGCATGAAGTATTTGGGAGAACAATTCGATATACATGCAGGTGGGGTCGATCATATCGCTGTGCACCATACAAACGAAATCGCTCAATCCGAAGCAGCGACGGGCCATAAATGGGTCAATTATTGGATGCATGCGGAATTCTTAGTTATCGACAAGGGCAAGATGTCTAAATCTTCGGGGAGCTTTCTTACGCTTGAGTCTCTTATCGATAGAGGCTACGATCCCCTGGACTATAGATATTTTTGTCTGGGTGGGCATTATCGCAGCCAGCTCTCATTCTCCTGGGAAGGACTGGATCAAGCTAAATCTGCAAGGCTTTCCCTGGTGGATAAGGTTCTTGCCCTTAAAGAAAAGGTAGCGAAGCCAGCAGCTCTTTCGGAGCTGGGCGAAAAAGCGCTTCAATATCGTAGCGCCTTCGACGAAGCTCTAGCCGATGACTTGGCAATGCCACGCGCAATGGCTCAGGTGTGGAACTTGCTCAAGGATAATGATGTACCCGCTCAGGATGCTCTTGCGCTCATTTTAGATATGGATGAAGTACTGGGTCTCGATCTTGCTAAGGCTCAAAGAAAAGAAGTCTCGGTAGATCCAGAGACTCTTCAATGGATCAATAGTCAGATAGAGAGAAGAGCAGCGGCAAAAAAGGCGCGAGATTTTGCGACAGCTGATGCAATTCGCAGCGAGCTTATTGCTAAAGGCATTCAGCTTGAAGATAGACCTGAGGGAACAGTGTGGAGATTGCACGAATGATTCCAATGGGCTTTCTGTAACAAAAGGATTGATAGATTGTTCCAAAATAAGGATGATGGGCCAATATCAAACTACAACCTCATCTTTGCACAGAATGTCGACCTGCTTCTACGCATTGCCGTGCATATTACAAATGATTGGGAATCTGCTGAAGACATAGTTCAAGATGCCTTTAGCAAGTTGATCGAAAAGCAGATGCGATTCCCTTCAGAAGAGGATGCCCGATATTGGCTCATTCGAGTAGTAAAAAATGGGGCTATAAACTGGTCCAGGCGAAAAGTGAGAGAATTCAAGGCCTACGAACACTGGTGGAACACAGAAACAACCCAGGCAAAGATTTCTGCAGATGCTCTCGATTCGAGGGACATGCAAAATCAACATGCAGGAACGGATCAATCTGCAGATCATGAAATTTTGATGAAAGAATGCGCCCAAGAAGTACGAGATGCCTTGATGAAGATTCCCGAAAAGCTGCGAATAGTACTCATCCTCAAAGAATATGAGGGGATGAATTATAAAGAGATTGCCAAGGTTCTCGGTATTACCGAAGGAAATGTCAAAGTGAGAGCTTTCCGAGCAAGAGAAACTCTTCTTTCGATATTGAATGAGGGAGGATCTTATGTGTCCCGATGAAAGTCTGCTGACCGCTTATGTCGACAATGAAGTTCCATCACCTTGGAAGGAGCGGATCGAGATGCATCTGGGCCAATGTGAGCGATGCGCAAACCGCGTTGCTCAATATCGTGCTCTAAAGCTAGCCTTAAAAGCTGCTGATGTTTTCGATGCTCCACAACGGGAAGAAGCAGCCAAAAGAATACAGGCTTCTTTGAGAAGTATTACAGACGAATCTTCACATTCTTTGCGTACCGAAGCCATATTTGAAAGATATCCGCTGTTCTCGGCTCTAATGTCCAGGCGCATATCTGTACCGCTTCCGGTCCTCGCTGCATCCCTTCTGATTACAGTATTTTTTGCTGGCCTTGCTTTTGGCATTTTTGGAGCGCATAGAACTACAGGCCAAGCGCTCGCACTGAGCACAAAGCTTCCAGAGGAATCGGCATCGAACATAGAGAGTATTGTTTCCTTGCTTTCCCAGACAGATCCAAACCAGTTCGTAACAATACACGCGCCAGGGAATATATCCTCTAAACCTCTGGTCGATTCAACGCCTGTGTATGTGATATACAATCCCTCCGGGCGTAAACCAACAATCATGGCTTTCCCCGTACAGGGAGAGATAAAATGAAGCGTTCTGCTCTCGCACTTGCAGCATTTTCAATTCTGAATATTGCGTGGCTTTTTGCTCAGACGCCTTCCATCCCAACAGCTCCTTCATCAATTGTAGCGCCCGATTCATCTTCTTCAAATATTCCTATTTTCCAATTTCAGATTCGAACAGCATTCACCTTAACACCTGGGATGGTAGCAGCAATCCAGTCAGCTTCGCCTGGATCTCTAGGCTCAAAAGCAGGTCAAGGCGAATCCATCGACAAAGCGAATTCTCCCAATTGGGAAGATAAAGTAGTTCGAGAAGTGAGTCTCGCCTCTCCGCTCGGTATCAAGATCGAGAACGATAGACTCACGGCAATAATAGTATTCATGCCTATTGAACTTGTAAAAAAAGATATTACTATGCTTGTCCAGAATCACATCTATATGCGAAGCCCGGATAACTCGATTCAGCTGAATACCTCGGTTCATACAGTGAGAATTCCAGTTGATTCAGTGTTTTATTACTATCCCTTGGGCGGAGACTCTAAACAGGGTGCACCCATGGTGATCGAGATTCTTGTGAATTCAAAGTAAACCCATGAAGCAGCGTAGGATAATTACGCTTTGCATTTTAATTCTTTTAGTTGTGACAGGAATAATTGTCTATCTAAGGATACAACCTAGGCTTTTAGCAATCGATCCTGTAACCCCTATGCCTGGTGATCTTGTCAATATAGTGGGACACAATCTGGGCAAGAATGGAGGGGAACTCCTTTTAGATAATGTTCCTCTACCTTCACAAGCTGTAATTCTTTGGAGCCCTGTTCTGATAAGCTTTCGGATGCCCAGCAATTATGATTCGGCTACTGTGCAAGCAAGAACAAAGCTAGGAGTATCGAATCCCCTTATGATAGCGCTTGCTTCGAAAGTCCCCGCGAAGGCGGAAAATAATATAGTGCAGCAGCAGCCCCCAAGCATTACGAGCATAAAGCCTTCGACAAATGCTCAGATAGGGAAATTGATCGAGCTTAGAGGCAGTTACTTCGGCATGCCAGAGGATGAGTCTGCGGTGTTTTTTTCTAAAGTGCCCATTATTTCTGCGGTTGAAGCGGTAGATTCGGACAATTTCATAAGAGTCGAATCGATGAGTCTTTTTATAGATAAATGGAATAGCTCTTATATATCCGCTTATGTGCCAGATGGTGTTGAAAATGGGTATGTCTTAGTCCGAACAAGAAATGGTCTCTCGAACGCCTTTCCTATTTCTGTTTCGCGCAATCCTGGCAGATTGTCAAGAGGAGATTCCGTAACATATACACTTGAAGATACCCTCGTTATCCATGTTGCCGCATCTCTGCCCGATGGTCGGGTATCCTTCATCCTCTCTAAACCTCCAACAACTCAGTATCAGTCGACAATAACAACGATCGAGACAGGATCCGATCATCTAAGAGCCGAAACGGCAGTATGGCAGGAATTTAGATTTGGCGCAGCGGATGCAAGGCTGGGAAGAATAGAATTAAGGAGGCGATTAGTCATCGATGTTTGCGAAATAAAAGCAGATATTGCCATAGGTTCACTACAACCACTTGGAGCTAAGCCTCCTGCTTTTTTGAGTTCTTATCTTGCTGCAGATGCTCTGGTTCCTTCCGCCAATCCAGCGATAGTCTCGGCAGCTCTTTCGATCCAAAAAAAGGAGAAGAATCCTTTTCGACAGATCGTGCTGGCTGCTCAGTGGACATTCTCGAATATAAAGCTAAATGAGGAAAAACAGATTTTAAGGGATGACGCTATCAATGCGCTTAAAAGCAAAGCTGGTGGTATGCGTTCTCTTGTTTTAATCAATTGTGCTCTTCTCAGAGCATTGGGTATTCCAGCGATCCCGGTAGCTGGTTTTCTTGTGACTGAAGATATGCGCCTAATTCCTCATTATTGGTCAGAATATTATCTTGCCGGAATAGGATGGATTCCATTCGACCCAGCCCTTGCAATAGGGATAACTCCTTCGGGTTTTCGTCCAATCTTTACGGATAGATCCAGCTATTATCAAGGAATTGATAATAGACATATTGCAATGGCTAGGGGGTATCAGCTTCTGCCCTCTGTCCCAGTAGAAGCACAGAGCAAAACAAAGATTTCCTGGTCCCTTTTCGAATATGATGAAGCGGCCTATGGATTAAGCTATACTTCGACTTGGAATCCTCCAGTTCTTCTTTCGACAGCAATCCAATGATTCTTACAAAAAGATGAACACACGACAATTCGTTTTTTGTAGTATACTAATAGATGCCATGATACAATAATCCGTGGGAGGAGATATGTCCTATATTAAATCTATGGACCCAGAACTCTATGCTGCGATGGAGGCTGAGGCAGAACGCCAGCAAGAAAAAATCGAGCTCATCGCAAGCGAAAACTATACCTCCAAAGCCGTTATGGAGGCTGTCGGTTCGGTACTTACGAACAAATACGCCGAGGGATACCCCGGGAAGCGCTACTATGGCGGCTGTGAATTTGTCGATATTGCTGAGAATCTAGCCCGTGACAGGGCGAAGAAGCTTTTTGGTGCAGATCATGCCAATGTGCAGCCGCATTCGGGGAGTCAAGCAAATATGGCCGTTCTCTTTGCAGCCCTTAACCCCGGTGACACAATTATGGGAATGAGCTTAGCTCATGGTGGACACTTGTCGCATGGAGCACCAGTATCATTTTCGGGTAAATTCTACAAAGTGGTGAGCTATGGCGTGAATCCTGATACTGAGCTCATAGACTTCGATCAGGTAGCATTCCTTGCTCGTCAACATAAACCGAAATTAATAATTGCTGGAGCTAGTGCCTATTCGCGCATAATCGATTTTGACGCCTTCCGGAAGATCGCAGATGAAGTTGGAGCCAACCTTATGGTCGATATGGCTCATATTGCTGGCATAGTAGCCGCCGGCAGACACCCCAGCCCAATTGCGACTGCTCATTTTGTTACAACTACAACGCATAAGACTTTGCGAGGTCCACGGGGAGGCATGATCCTAGTGGGCAGAGATATGGAAAATGATCGTGGCATTATGAATGCTAAGGGAGATGCACTTCGCAGATGGTCTGAGGTTATCGATAGCATGGTCATGCCAGGAATTCAAGGTGGGCCATTGATGCATGTCATTGCTGGTAAGGCGGTTGCGTTTAAGGAAGCGCAGAAGCCTGAATTTGTGGAGTACATTGATCATGTGCTTTACAATGCAAAAGTGATGGCACAGGCTTTAACCTTGGGAGGAGCTCGAATAGTATCGGGTGGCACTGACAATCACCTCATGCTTGTCGATCTGACTCCTCTTGGAATAAACGGTCGGGATGCGGAGAAGTGGCTTGATGAAGCAAATATAACGGTGAACAAGAATTCAATTCCTTTTGATAAGAAAAGCGCATTTGTGACGAGTGGTATACGCATAGGGACGCCAGCTATTACGACTCGAGGTATGGGACCTTCTGAGATGGAACAGATTGCTTCTTTTATTATGGAAGTATTGAAATCCAAAGGTGATGCTCAGGTAATTGCGCGCATAAAGCAGGAGGTTCTAGCTCTTACTTCACGCTTTCCTCTGCTATAAAGCGTAAATACAGAAAATGGAGCGCCCAGAGCTCGATGAGGAAGCTAATAGGCGAGCAGCGTATTGGCTTCTGCTGAATGCAAAGGAACAAGGTTTTTTTTCTTATGGATTGCTTTCACAAACTGCATGGGAGCAGGTTGTGGAATCGCAAGGCGCTATAGAAGTAGAAAGCAGTGAAGCGAAGCAGGTAAATCGAGATTCCTTGAGATCAGGGGTAGCGGAGACAGAGCAACTACAGGCAGAGAGTAGTGCAGTCAAGGTACTGAAGGAGCATTATCATCTTTTAGATGCGCGAGCGATGTTAGTGGTGGCGCTTCGGTATGCACCGGATATCGAGGCTGAGGCGGCGGCAGGCCGCGCGGAGCGCGGGCG
>DMNL01000043.1 GCA_003452735.1 Spirochaetaceae bacterium | reverse complement strand
CTTATTTCTATATTCTGCAGGTACCATGAATGGCGCTTCGCTCTCAAGCAATATGCGGTCAAGCGGAAGGAATGCAACTGTCTCATGCAGATTTCGCGCATTCCTATAAGTAAGATTACCTGCAAATGAAAAATAGATATCCAACTCAAGATCGAGGATATCCGCTGCATAAGCCGCATTTTCCGAGTAGCAGTGGAGAACTGCCCCTGCAGGTGGTAGTCTATCCTTTAGGATATCCAGCACATCTTTACCAGCTTCTCGATTATGGATAATGACAGGAAGACCTAAGCGAGCAGCAATCTCAAGCTGTTCGATAAAAAGCTCTATCTGGCTGCGCCTATCACCAAATTTGTGATAATAATCGAGTCCTATTTCGCCAATTGCAATTACTCTTAAAAGTTTTGAAGCTTCTTCGATAAATCGCTGCCAGTCCTTGCCCGGATTATTTACTTCTGATGGAGACACACCGACAGCATGGTAGACATATTCAGCAGGTTTTAGATTCTCATACACCTGTTTGAAGTCCACGAGGCTGTTGCAGATGCTGACTATGCGGCTTACACCAGCTAGTTTGGCTTTCTGGCAAACAAGAAGCTGTTCAATCGGGTCATCATAAATAAGCCCGATGTGGGCGTGAGTATCAAAATACCTCATGGTTTTTCCGATAGAAAATGGTGGGCAGCCCATGCGGGCTGTCTAAAATGTAACATGTACGCTCCCTGCCGTCAACATAAATTTATGCTTTGTAATTTGCTCCTCTAAAAAGCTATGAATGAGCTAGTCCAAGATTTTAGAGGTCGCAATAAATTATTCAACTTCTTCTCCTGGTATTTTTTGCAATTAGCTTTTGTCAACTTTATCGGATCTATTGCTTTTTATGATATGTTTGCATCGAATATCACAACAAGCGGAGAGCCTACATCTCGAAATCATGCCCTAGATATGTTTCACGGACAAGAGGATTTTCGATAATACTCTGTGGCTGGCCATTCGCTACTATAGTTCCTTTGTTTATTATATATGCACGCGATGTAATAGCAAGCGTGTCACGAACATTATGATCAGTCAAGAGAATACCTATTCTTTTTTTAGAGAGATTATGAATAAGAAGCTTTATTTCACGTATAGCAATAGGGTCTACCCCTGTAAATGGTTCGTCGAGAAGGAGGAATTTCGGTTCTACTGCTAAAGCTCTTGCTATTTCAGTTCTTCTACGTTCACCTCCAGACAGAGTATATGCTGGCTGTTTTGCAACATGTAGAACCCCAAATTCCTCCATAAGAGCATGCGCCTTTTCTCTTCTTGCAGCGGAGGATAACCCACTACGAGCTTCGAGCACAGCAAGGATGTTTTCTTCTACTGTCATCCTGCGAAATATAGATGATTCCTGTGGGAGATATGAGATTCCAAGTATTGCTCGCCTATACATGGGGAGATTATTAATCATCATTCCATTGAAAAGTACAGAGCCAGCATTTGGTCTGAGAAATCCTGCGATCATATAGAATACTGTGGTTTTGCCAGCTCCGTTTGGGCCCAGTAAACCGATTACCTCACCTTCCTCCATGGAAAAACTGACATCAGAGACCGCGAGTGTATGACCAAAGGATTTTCTTAGGTTGATTACTTCGAGCTTTGCATTGGTCATTGAGATGTGGCGGTCTCCTTTGTGGTGATAGTCCCTGAGACTTCGCCAGAGATCTTGAGTTTAGACCAGTCAGCCGAGGAAGAAATGACATCGCCTTTAAGGACGCCATCTTCAGTCACTGCAATAGCACCGCCATGAAGCCATATTTCCTCAGTATCGCGATTATATAATGCATATTCTGAACTTATCGACATATCTTCCTTGCGTACCTTCACTGTGACAGCTGCTTCGAAGATTGATTGTTTTTGGTCGAATCTTAGCCACTCAGCCTCTATGATAGTGTTGTTTTTTGTATCGTTGACAAATACCTTCTTCTGAGCAAGGCCAATCTCGGTATCTCGATTGTAGTTGAGCTTTTCAGCGACTAGCGAGAATCCTTTTTCCGTGTCTTGTACAGTGACATTGCCAAGGCATACTACATTGACGTAATCTTCGCCGCTAAGATCAACGCGATCCGCTGTAATGATCATGCTTCCTGTCGTAATATGCACTGATCCCATAAGAATGGTATTCTCTTTGCCTTTTGCGATAACTCCTTGGACAGTATTAGCACTAAAGACAATTGGCTTTTTACCGCTAGAAGGCTGAGTCTGTTGAGCTTGCGCTACTGGCTCAGGGCTAGGCTGTAGAGAAGGTGGATTTGTTTGAGCAAAGATAATACTAAGTGATCCGAAAATCATCATCAAGCCTAAAATCAATGCAATAATCTTCAGTTTCATACTGTCATTCTACCTCATCTTGTTGATTCACTGAACCATGGACATTTTCTTGAATATGATAATATTGTTGCTTAACATCAAAAAGAAGGCCATTTCCAGCCAATAGAAGCTGATTCCCTACTTTTATCAGAACCTCGGTATCATGGGGTGTCTCAAAGACATCGAGGCTTCTTTTATAACTGAGTTTGGTGGACTCGAAAGATGCATCGCCTTCAGCACTCTGCAAATGCACATAGCCTGAAAACTCCGCGTCTCCGCTAACTTCATAGAATACGGCTTTTTCTGCATCGCCAGAAGCTGATACAGAGCCATCGTCGCCATTATAGGTAATGAAAGAAAGCTCTTCAACCTCCAAGCGCTGATCCGTTTCATACCAGGAAGCGCTCTGGGCGGAGAATTGCATGGATAGTTTTCCTTCTCGATATTCTTTTCTTATGATATCGACAAATTGAGCATCTGGGATATCTTCTTGAGCATCAATCGAATTCTCTTCGGCTACTTGACTGCAGGAAGACAATAGGATAAGCAAGGTGCAGAAAAGACAAAGAGAAAAAATGGATTGAGTTGGCCATTTTTCTCTTCTATAAGCGCCCATATCCTATGCTCCTTGTTGGATGGGTAAAACATTTTTTAGTTTGTACTATAATCCGGAGTGGTTCAAGGCTGCTCTGATGAATTCTTTGAATAGAGGATGAGGAGCGGTAGGCCTCGATTTGAATTCTGGATGGAATTGAACGCCGATTGACCATGGGTGATTTGGCCATTCGCATGCTTCGATTAGCTCTCCATCCACTGTTGTAGCGCTTACACATAGACCATGAGCTTCGAGATCAGTACGAATATCGCTATTGACTTCATAGCGGTGACGATGCCGCTCACTGATCAGCTCGACACCATAAGCAGCTCGAATGTTAGAACCAGCCTTTGTGACCGCATCGTATGCGCCGAGCCTCATAGTTCCGCCATAGTTCTTCATTTTTCTTTGTTCTTCAAGCAAGCACACAACAGGGTGTTGAGTTGATTTGTCGAACTCGGTTGAATGAGCATCTTGCCATCTTAGTACTGCACGTGCATATTCGATGACCATGATTTGCATACCTAGACAAATGCCAAAATATGGAATGTTTCGTTCCCTTGCATACTGAGCAGCGCGGATCATACCTTCTATTCCTCGCTCGCCAAAACCTCCTGGTATTAAAATACCATGGATGTCCTTGAATATTGCATCGAAATCTGCCGCTGGGTCTTCGAGACGCGACGAATCAATTCTTTCGATATCGAGGCCGGTATGGTGTGCAATACCTCCATGGATCAACGCTTCCCAGATCGATTTATATGCATCTTGAAGATCCATATATTTGCCAACTACTGCTATTTTGACTTTACGGTTAGGCTTTGTTATTGCCTGAACTACCTTTTGCCATCTGCTTAGCTCGGCGTGGCGGCTCTCAACATTCATTTTACGAAGCAGGAATGTATCGAGCTTCTGGTTGTAATAGATGAG
>DMNL01000170.1 GCA_003452735.1 Spirochaetaceae bacterium | reverse complement strand
TTCAAAAAATCCCAGCAAGCTCCACTCCTAGCTCCTCTCCAATCTGCCTAAGCTGTGAAGCCACTTTTTCACTGATCTGAACACCAAGACGGGCGCTTTCTATCTCTGCTTCATGCTCCTTAAGCCCCGCATAGTAGACTCGCTGGCAGCCTTCGGCAGGCTCCGCTTTTTCGAGCTCATTGAGTAAGCGATCCATATCAAATTTGATAGCCTCGGGATCTCGGAAGAGATCGAGGCGCAATGCCCCAAAGAAATGACAAACCCGCGCCGAGGTGGCCTGACTGTCAATTACAGCTTGGCCAAAAACACCGCCACTCAGTATCGCGGTCAGGATGTCCACTACCTCTGCTAGCCCATAACCCTTGTACCCGCTCAACAGCTCACCTTCTCCTCCAAGGGGCAGAAGCCCTCCTCCTCGCTGATAGAGCATATCTTCTAGAAGACGATGCGCATCCGAAGTGCCTTTTCCTCTCGTATCTACGGCCCAGCCACTTGGTAAAGGCTTATTCTCTCTATCGTAGACTTCGATTTTTCCTCTTGTAACAACTGTCGTTGCCATGTCGAGCGTGAACATTCGCCCATCGTGAGCAGGTATAGAAAACGCGATGGGGTTTGTGCCAAACATAGCCTTGCGACCAAATGTAGGTACACCGAGCGCTGCTGTATTGGTCATGCCAATACCGATCATGTCCTTACGAGCAGCCATCTCGCTGTAGAAGCCTGCAATTCCAAAGTGATTGGAATTGCGCACCGAAGAAAAGGCTGCTCCAGAGACAATTGCTTTTTCGATGGTCCTAGCCATTGTCCTCTTACTTAGAGAAAGACCCATAGCCCCGTTTGCGTCAAGGACAAGTGAAATTGGTGTTTCACGTAACAGTGTGGGCTGAATAGCCCCTTTCATAATGCCCTTTTGCAAGCCATTCTTATATCTCCATAGGCGCCCTACTCCGTGGCTTTCAATACCGCGAGCATCGGCAGCGACTAAAATCTCGGCTGAATCTTGAGCCTCATCCTGTGGCATTCCAAGCTTAATAAACACATCTGTACAAAACCGTTCGAGTCTGCCTCGATTTATCCTTATCTTCTGGCTCATTCAGCGCCTCCTCTCTCAAGCTGCTCTATTCTTCATTTTCTTCTTCATCGAATGAGATAGAACTCAATCTCAGTATACTGTAATGCGATCCTAATGGAGGAATGTTCAGCTGGCAATCCATGCAGTTTGTAGACTCGATACATACAAACTGGTTCCATGTGCCCAGTATCTCTGGATTTGCCGCACTTGCATATTCACCTGGATTCCAGAGCACTGTTGAATCCATATTCTCTTGTTCAATGCATATTCTTTGATGATCAACAAGATCCACGAGTTCTAATCGCTGCGGAGCATGCATGAAAGCATGGACCATTTCGCCTTCAAAATAGGCTGGACCATTCTGCTTTTTCCGGATCTCTCCTTTTGTCCTGTCGATATAATCTATGCTATCCAATCCCTTGACCTGACATTTTTGAGGGTTTTCTACCTTAAAATATGTATGAAATCCATCTTCACAAACGATGGGTCGATTTTCGAGATTCTGGATGACAAGCGCTATTTCAAGTTTTTCGCCAACAATGATTGTAATTGTCAATCTAAAATGATAAGGCCATGAATCCGGTAGCGGCTCTTGGCTTTCTGTATTAAGCACAATCTTTGTTCGGCCATCCGGAAAATCCTCTGCCGATTCCAAATTCCAGAATCTTGTTCTGACAAAACCATGGAGAGGAAGATTATCCATCGTCCTGTGCTTACTGAACCAGGGAAAACAAATAGGAATCCCTCCACGGATTGGCGTTCCTTCGCTAAATTGGCTATAAGGGCTCAGCCATAATAGTTCCTTATTATCTCTAGGTTTGAAGCTTGCAATATGGGCTCCATACAAATAGACAGAACATTCCGCATATCTATTACAAATATGGAGAAGAGGTAAACTTCCTTTTCCTTGTATAAACTCTATGGTTTCTGGTAATGCACAGTTTTGATAATCCTTTAGATCCCTCATTTTTTATCTTGACAACCTCTTGAATAATGATATCATCTATCTTAGATATTAGCAAGGTTCAAGGAGGCTTGAAATGAAAAAGAAATCTACGGTATTAGTTGTCTTCTTCCTTATCGCCGCTATTTTCCTCGTCTCAGCCCAGACGGAGAAAAAATATGTTCTTAAATTTGGGCATGTATTGACGACACAGGATCCTTACCACGAGGCATTCTTGAAGATGGCTGAAGCAGTATCAACGAGGACGAATGGCAATCTAAAGGTCGATGTCTATCCAAGTGCTCAACTGGGAGTAGAGGAGGATATCCTCGAACAGATCCGACAGGGAGCGAATATAGGATGGAATACCGATGCAGCCAGACTCGGCATGTATGTCCCTGCAATTGCAGTTATCAATGCTCCATACTTTGTCGACAGTCTCGAAGAAGTCAAGAAACTCAATACAATTCCTTCTGTAGCTGCATGGAAAGCCGAACTCGAGCGTACTCAAGGAATTAAGATTCTCTCGTTCATGTGGGTCCAGGGTTTCCGTCAGATGATCACCAATAAACCAATCCGTAAACCGTCGGATCTTGCCGGATTGCGGATAAGAACTCCTCCTGCACCGATCTGGCAGGAATCCATTCGAGCTATTGGAGCTGTTCCGGTTGCGATGGCT
>DMNL01000122.1 GCA_003452735.1 Spirochaetaceae bacterium | reverse complement strand
GCCTCTAGATTTGGCTTAGGAGGGACCTGAAGGTCTTTCGATCCATTCAGCGCAAGCACTGGAACTGTCACTTTTCTTAGGTAATCCATAGGATCGAGCTGAAGAAAAACGCGAATCCAAGGCGATAATAACGGCGCTATTATTTGAGGAACCTGGGCTTTTTGGGCTTCTTTCTCCACGGGAGACAAAAATGCATTCAAGTCGATTTCTTCGTACAAGGCATCGGTCAATCTTTGACGGAGAGATTTTTCATCTTGCTCTTCGATTACAATGTCGTAAAGCCTGCGGTTGAGATTGTTCGCTTCGATTATCTGTTCTTCACTCAGCCCTGAGGCTCGACCGATTGCAGCATTCTGCATGATAAGCAGCTCATAACCTCGTACACCAGGACAAGCGAGCAGAACGATAAAGGTGGGTCTTGAAAATTCGCAGATCGCATTGAATCCAGAGGATCCACATGCGTCACAAGTACTTTCGTGCCCTCCACAGTAGGTGCTCGCATAGCCAGCCTCGTTTCCCGCTGCCACAATCGAGGCAATAATCGCGCCTTCGCTGTGTCCGATAATCCCGATATTATTCACATCGATCCCTTCTTGCTGCACAAGAAAAACGAGAGCTGCCTCAGCATCTGCTGCAAAATCAAATGTTGTTGCTGTTTGATAGTCACCAGTGGAAGCTCCTACTCCGCGATCATCATAACGGAGCACGGCTATGCCTCTTTTTGTCAGATAATCGGCGATTATGAAAAAAGGCTTGTGCCCAAGAATCTCCTCATCTCTGTTCTGCGGACCAGAACCAGAGACCAACACTACAGCTGGAAAAGGCTCTTGCCCCTGAGGCATAGTGAGAGTACCAGAAAGTCGTACACCTTCTGCTCCTCCATTAAACTGGACTTCTTTTATGCTATAAGGAAATGAAGTCGCTAGGTCTTGCGATTGCTTCTGTTCCGTATGGATTTCTGGAGGTGATTGCTTTACGAGAATGAGAGGAAACGACATACCAGATTGCTTCCAGAAACCCTCGAGCCGATTACCTGGCTCATCCAGAGCTCCTGTATAACTACCTCCAATAGATGAAACCTCGAGCTCCACAAGTTTCCCCTCTATGCGAACCCTCGACACAGGAATACCCCTTGCCCCTTGATCGGGGCTATCCATCGTGGCCACATAGCCAGAGCCTGAATCCGTAATATGAAAAACGATTCTCAGACTAGATGCACCAATCTTGAGCTTCCCTTCCCATTCGCCTACTAAAGGCTGAATATCTTTTTGGGATGGAGTGGTCTGCTGAACTTGCTGAGTTAGTCCGTTCTGTTGGGCAGATACCAATACCAGATTGCACAGCATGAAAAATGCCACAAATAAGACTCTTAAATTAGAATACAATTTCATAATCCCCTCTAGATCCTTATATCTCCTACCTCAAGCTCTTTACGCCAGGGCACCGAGTCGGCTGCTCCCTTTCTAGTAATACAGATAGATGCGGCACGAGCAGCAAGGTCAAGAGCTTTCTGGATATCCATTCCTTCAGCCAGTCCAGCTATGAAATATCCAGAAAAAGTATCTCCTGCCGCTGTTGTGTCTACAACTTTAACTCGATAGGCCTTTTGTCGCAGGATTTCTCCTTTGTGAGCACACATCGATCCAGCCTCTCCTAGCGTGATCACAATCAGCGCTTGTGGAAAATTGCGCATAAGAAGTCCGGCTGCTTTATCTGGATCATGCTCGCCCGAAAGACCTGACGCCTCGATTTCATTCATAATGAAAATATCAACTAGCTCGAGAGGATAATTCGGAACAAGACTCGAATATGGAGATGGATTGAAGACAATAGTCATACCTTTGGTCTTTGCCTTGGCAATTATGCTCGACATAGAGGATATTTCGTTTTGAAGAATAAGCATTTCACCATGGCCGAAGCCCACAAGAACGCGGTCGATGTACGCTTCGCCGATATCCTGATTAGCCCCGCCGAACAATAGAATACAATTTCGGCCTTTATCATCTACCTGAATAATCGCATGCCCCGTAGGCACATCAGAAATCTCAATAAGCCTTGTGTCCACACCACCATCTTTTAGCGTCTTGACCAGAAACTCTCCCTCTTTTCCGATTTTTCCCGCGTGTACCACCTTTAGCCCCGCTTTAGCCATTGCCAGGGATTGATTTAATCCCTTGCCGCCGGCAAAGACCGAAAGCGAGCGCGCTGCTTTTGTCTCGCCTGGCTTGACAAATTCATCTACGCTGTAGACATAATCTATATTGATGGAACCGAAATTGAGGACTCTCATCCCTGTGCTCCTGTACAATTTTCGCATCCATCATATCATAAGACTTCGAATCCTGCATTGACCTTAGATCACTCATATAAGCTGAATTTCTGCTTTGAACATTGACAATCCGTCAGAATCATTCAAATACTTTAATTGTGACACCTGATCCAAAACATTCCCTTTTGAACACATGGGAGAACATCCTCGCTCATCTCGACCGAGTGCGCGAAAGCGACAACGAAGAGGTGCAGATACAGCTTCTCATCGAGCTTCTTATAAACCTAAGGCTGATCGGGACAGACAGCTCTATTCCCGACATGCGAATACAAAAAAGCAATATTGAGGATATCTATAGCGAAGTTGAAAATAAGACGCACAACATGCTTTCCAGCGTAAGGAATCCTTCTTCAAAATTCATTTATTATGCGCGAGAGGTTATAAAAAAATTCCCTGTTCGCCAGGATGCCGAAGAAATGATCGAGCGAATCCGCTCGGATGCTGAGGCCTTCGAAGAGAATCGTACTGAAGACGACCCGCTCAGGGGCTTTGCCAGCGATCTGCGCAAAGAAGTGCATCGTCGCCTTTCTCCACGTATTATCACCCATTTTCTCAATCCATATATAGAGTTAGCTGCACATAAAAATCCCGAGCCAATAATAAATGCAGGCTATGTAGCTCTCGCCTATACATTTTCCCCCGACGATGAAGATGAACAGTTTATCGATCTGGCTACCGATCTTCAAAAGCGGCTACAATTCCTCTGGGATTATGAAGAAGGAGACATGGCCACAGTTAGACAGCATTTGCGTGATAATCTCGATATATTCGAACGATGTTTTCTTCGCGCGGAAGTCGAAGGCCTACTAGGTATTCTAAATCCCGAAAATCTTTCCAGCGCAGATAAAGAGCTTGATGCTTTTAAGCGCCTCGCAAGCGTAAAATTCTTTCTAAAGGAATCGTACCTGGAATCCAGAATCGATCTCTATGACCTCATTCTGCTCGATCTGGGACTAGGGCGCCTTATTTTTCTTCTTGCAAACGATTTAACCAACAATTTTTTTGCTGAAGTAACCCCTCGAAATATCCGCGATGCGCTTGAGGTAATGCGCGAGTTGCTTACAATTTCTAGCATAAAAGGCCTTAGAATCCAGAATGTCCAATTACGACAAAATGAACTTGGAGAGTTGCGGGAATCGTCGGTCTCCGATTTTATTAGGCTCAAGCATAGCCTCGAGGCAATCTCTTCCGAACTACAACAATATATTCAATCCGAGATAATCGATGAAATGACGGGTAGCCTTAACCAAATTCTAGAAAATTATCGGGTTCCAACATCTAAACTTTCTCAAATAAAGACAAGGTTTTTCAACAATTTTATTCGCCGCACCCAAATCCATGTGTTAAGCGAATTTGTCGAGAAAGTCTCCACCGCCGTAGACAAAGAGCTGGAGCGGCAACAGGGAGAGGGTCAGCTCTATTTACGCTATCAGCGTCTATTGGAAAAGAGCTCCTTCTCGGAGTACATCGAAGAAAAAGGCATCGACGCGTACATTGCGGTAACCTGGCGCAAACCGGAGCAGTGGCTGCGCCCCTTTTTGGGCGGAAAAGGCAATAGTATCATCGATATGGCGCAGATAGGCCTTCCAGTTCCTCCAGCCTTTGTTCTCAGCTATCCTCTTCTCGCTGCTATTAACCAGAATACCGATCAAATCAGGACAGGAATTATTGCTAAGCTGCGCGAACTAGAAATGAT